>JAFAED010000444.1 GCA_023424275.1 Pseudomonadota bacterium
CGATTGACCTTGGCCTCGATCGCGTCGGCGACGGCGTTCATCCCCTGATTGTCGTCGAGCACCCAGCCGATATCGCCGCGCTTCGTGCCATAAGCGACGACCGCGTCGCGGCGGATATATTCGATCATCATGAAGGCGAGCGTGCTCGCCATGCGGCTGTTCTGGAGCTTTTTCGCGACACCCATCAGCGGCACGCGCAGGATATGGCTTTGGGGCTTGCGCAGCCACCACAGCAGCCGCGCCCAGTTGAAGGGAAGCAGCGATCCGTCCATGTCGATCAGCAGCTGGTTGATATTCGGCAGCACGATCATGAAGGCGACGGGCTCGCCATCGACTTCGGCGACGCGGATCAGATCCTCGAACACGATGTCCTTCAGCTTCTTGCCGACATAGGCGATCTCGCTGTCGGTCAGCGGGACAAAGCCCCAATTGTCCGACCAGGCATCGTTGAGCAGCCCCATGATCAGCGCCGCCTCGGCGGCGAAGCGGCGCTTGTTGACCTTGCGGATACGGATGCGGGCGTTTTTCTCGCCCGCCGCGACGATGCGGTTGACCAGCGGCGGAAAACCATCGTCGATCGCGACATCATAGTTCAGCAGCTGCTTGACCGGTCGATAGCCGGCATCCTCGACCCATGCCCGGTAAAGCGGGCTGTTGTGCCCCATCATCACCGTCGGCCGGTTGTCGAACCCTTCGATCAGCAGGCCGGGCTCGTCCCAGATCGAAATCGACAGCGGCCCCAGCGAGCGGAGCATGCCCTGGCTACGCAACCAGTCCTCTGCGGCGGCGAGCAGGGCCTGCGCGCTTTGTTCGTCCTCGGCTTCGAGCAGGCCCCAGTTGCCGGTGCCCGGCCCCATGCCCTGTTCGACGGGCTGCGCGAGCGCCAGCTCATCGATATGCGCCGAGATGCGGCCGATCGTGCGGCCATCGCGGCGCGCGAGGAAAAACTGCGCCCTGCCATGCTCGAACCACGGATTCTTACCCGGCGTCAGCAGGCCGTAGACTTCGCCCTTCAGCGGCGGCACCCACGCCGGATCGCCGCGATTGAGGCGATAGGCGAGCTCGACGAACTCGCGCAGGTCGTTCTTGTCCTTGACCGGGACGATGGTGATCGGGCCGTCCGAATGTCCGCTCATACTGGTTTCCTGAAATGCCAACCCTACATAGGTGGCGACGCATTAGGGCATAGATAGGGCGCTGGCGACCCGCATTCGGCCATTTTGCTGCCACGAAACTATGGTTTTGGACCCGTTATGACGACGATCAATCCCCCCGCCGATCGGGTCGCGACCCCTTTCGCGCCGTCGGCCACAAAGACGCCCAAATCGGCGATTGCCGACGATATGGCGATGATCCGCGCGGCGTCGGAGCTGACGCGCGATCTCGTGCAGCCGAACGCGCGCATCTACTGGACCGACATGCTCGCTTCGGCCATCATCGGCTATGCGGGTATCGCCGCGGCGATTTTTGCGCCGTCGACGGCGTGGATGCTCGTCGCCGCGGTCGTCGCGGTCGTCGCGCTCTACCGCGCGGGCAGCTTCATCCACGAACTGACGCATATCCGCAAAAATGCGCTGCCGGGCTTCCGCCTCGGCTGGAACATCCTCGTCGGCGTGCCGATGCTGATCCCCTCCTTCATGTACGAGGGGATTCACAGCCTGCACCACAACCGCACCAAATATGGCACAGTCGACGATCCCGAATATCTGCCGCTCGCGTTGATGAAGCCGTGGACGGTGCCGCTGTTCGTCGTCGCCGCCGCGTTCGCGCCGCTCGCGCTCGTTTTCCGTTATGGCGTGCTCACCCCGCTGTCGTTCCTGGTCCCGCCGCTGCGCCGGGTCGTCGTCGAACGCTATTCGGGGATGATCATCAACCCGCTGTTCCGCCGCAAGCCGCCCGAGGGCGAATTCCGCCGCCAGTGGGCCTGGCAGGAAGGCGGTGCCTGGGCATGGTCGACGCTGCTGATCGCCGCCGGCATCTTAGGCTGGGTTCCGCTGCGCGCGCTCGTCATCTTCGGGGCGATCGCGTCGGCGACATTGGTGCTCAACCAGATCCGCACACTTGTCGCGCATCTCTGGGAAAATGACGGCGAAGTGCTGACCGTGACCGGCCAGTTCCTCGACAGCGTCAATGTGCCGCCGCCGGGCCTGCTGCCCGAACTGTGGGCGCCCGTCGGCCTGCGCTACCACGCGCTGCATCATTTGCTGCCCGGCGTGCCCTATCATGCGCTCGGCGAAGCGCACCGCCGCCTGAAGGATGCGCTGCCCGCGGATTCGCAATATCATGGTGCGAATTACGACAGCCTGCCGAAGCTGGTGATGAATCTGGTTGCGGGTTCGGCCAAGGGCGCTGCGACCTGAAACCGGCCAGGCGAGGGGCTTTGGGGTGAAAGCTGCCTTTTGAAACAGGGGCATGTTTCCCCTCCCGAAGGCGGGATCGCCGACTATGTCATCGATGGTACGACAACGGCCGGCCTCCGATCTGGATTTGGATGACCGAGGCCCTATGTTTCTGGCTCGGGAGTCGAGCATGGCCGGGCGGAATCACTATCAGCTTTTCGAAACCACGGCCGGTGTCGCCGCGATCGGTTGGAACGATGTAGGCGTCACGGGTCTGCGCCTTCCGGCACCGGGCGCGGATGAAAGCGAACGGGCCGTCTTGCGCCGTCTGCCGGGCGCGCAGCGTCACGAGCCGCCGCCGGAGGTGCGGGCGGTGATCGATGCGGCGATCCGCTATTTTGCGGGGGAGCGCGTCGATTTCTCCGACGTGCCGCTCGACATGGGCGAGCAGGATATGTTTTTCGCGCGCGTGTACGACCTTGTGCGCGGCCTTGGTTGGGGCGAAACAACCACCTATGGCGCGATCGCGCAGCAGCTCGGGGTCGGGCCGGAATATGCGCGCGCCGTCGGACAGGCCATGGCAAGGAATCCGATCCCGCTGATCGTTCCCTGCCATCGCGTTACCGCCGCAGGCGGAAAGATCGGCGGATTTTCCGCGCCGGGCGGCTCGATCTCGAAAGCACGGATGCTCGAACTCGAAGGCGTCGCAACCGGGACCGTCGACGGGCCCCCCGCGCAGCAGGGGTTCGACTTCTAGCGATTTTCGCTTTCCGCGCCGCATCCGCCCTCAGGCGAGACGCGCGAACCTGCCACGCCAATCAGCTAGATCATCTTCGCGCGATGTCGCTAGGACGGAGACGGGAGACCGGTGTGACAGATGATTTTCGAAAGCCCGATACCGACGGATGGATGGGTGCCGCATGGCCCATCTAGACCTTCCGTTGCGACCCGAGCAGCAGGTGCTGCTGGATAGCGTCCAGCGCTTCCTCGCCGACAATAATCGTCCGGGCTGGCGGGATCTCTCGGAATCGCTCGGGCTGGCAGGCCTGACCTTGCCCGAAGCGGCGGGCGGTTTTGGCGGCGGTATGGTCGATATCGCGCTCGTCATGGCCGAATTGGGGCCGGCGCTTGCCGGTGCCGACTGGCTGTCGCATGCTGCCGCTACCTGGCTGCTCGCGCGCACCGCGCCGCATCATCCTGCGCTTACCGACCTGGCGACGGGCAATCGGCGCGCCGCGATCATTTGTGCCGCGTCGGCGGCGGCCATGCCCGTCGTGGAAAACGACCGTGCCGTTCGGGGAACGGCGACGCTCGTTGCCGGCGCAGCCGAAGCAGATTTTTTCGTGCTGGCCGACGGCGATGCCCTGCTGCTGATCGCCGCGGCAGGGGACAAGGTCGAGCAGCGCCATCGCATCATGCACGACGGCAGCGTGTGCGCCGACCTCGCTTTCACCTTGAAACCCGCCGACGCCGAGCTTCTGGCCTCGGGTGAAAAGGCGCAGATGCTGGCCGAATATGTCGGCGACATGCTGCTCGTCGGTCGCTGCGCGGAGGCTGTCGGCCTGATCCGGCACATGCTCGGCGACAGCATCGACTATCTGGGCCAGCGCAAGCAGTTCGGGGCGACGCTCGGCACGTTCCAGACACTTCGCCACCGCGTGGCCGATATGCAGCTTGCGGCGATGAAGGCGGCGGCGCTGGTCGAGGTTGCCATCCTTGCGATCGATCGAGGGCAGCCTGGGCGGGCACAGTCGGTCAGTGCGGCTTGCGTCGAGGTTGCCGATGCGGCGCGGGTCGTCGGTGAGGGCGCGGTACAAATTCATGGCGCGATGGGGCTCACCGAAGAACTCAGCCTTGGCGGGCATTTCAAGCGGGCTTTGGCGATTGCTTCCGCATTCGGGCCGCGCGCCGGCCATCTGGCGCGTTTTGCCGAGGCTGCGGTCTAGCCCAGCATCATGCGTGCGATCAGGTCGCGCTGGATTTCGTTCGACCCCGCATAAATCGTCGCGGCACGGTCGTTGAGATAGCGCGGCACCGCGACGGCGAGATCCGCTGGCGTCTGTCCGTCGGCATCGGCCCATGCCGGATAGCCCGCGACGTCGCACGCGAGCGTGTCGATGCGCTGCGCCGCCTCGGTCCCGAGTATCTTGAGCGCCGACGCATAGAGCGCGGGTGTGCCGCCGACGCCGCGCATCGCTTTCATTTCGAGCGCCTGGAGCGCCTTCAGCGTCACAGCCTCACGGTCGAGTTGCGCGCGCAACACGGGGTCTAAGTCGCCCTGGGCGCGCAAGCGTTCGAGGCGCCCGATCAGCCCCGGTGCATATTTGCCGCCGCGTTCGAACGTCAGCAGATGCTTTGCGACCGACCAGCCTTCATTCTCGCCGCCAAGGCGGTTCGCCTGCGGCACGCGGACGTCATCGAAGAAGACCTGGTTGAATTCATGGTCGCCTGCGAGCGTGCGGATCGGTTCGACCGCGATGCCGGGCGAGGCCATATCGAGCAGCAGGAAACTGATCCCCGCCTGCGGCTTGCCTTCGTTCGACGTGCGCACGAGCGCGAACATGCGGTTCGCGAAATGGGCATGCGTCGTCCAGATCTTCGATCCGTTCAGGATATAATCGTCGCCGTCGGGCTCGGCGCGCAGTTGCAGCGCGGCAAGGTCGGACCCCGCGCCGGGTTCCGAAAAGCCCTGGCACCAATAATCCTCGCCCGACAGGATGCGCGGCAGATAATGGGCGCGCTGTTCGGGGCTGCCATAATGCATGATCACCGGCGCGACCATCTTGAGACCCATGGGGGCAAGGCTCGGCGCCCCCGCCTGCGCGCATTCGGCGGCGAAGATATAGCGTTCGATCTCGCTCCAGCCCGGACCTCCGAACTCGGCGGGCCAGTCGGGCGCGGCCCAGCCACGCGCGTGCAGGATGCGCTGCCAAGGCAGCGAGACGGCGGGATCGATAAAGACGCTGGTGGCGCGGGCGGCGGCACGGCGAAGATCGTCGGGCAGCGCCGTTCCCAGGAAAGCGCGCACCTCGTCGCGAAAGGCCTCGATGGCGGGGTCGTTCAAAATGTCCATGCGCCGGATTTGTAGGACGTGGCGGGAGCGGGCCAAGCTGGCATCCGCATCAGGCCGCGCGGGCGCCGACGAAACCCAGACCGGCGGCGATCTGGATCGATTGCGCGCGTCCCGTCGCACCCAGTTTCGCGGCGGCATTGCGCAAATGAAACCGCACGGTGGAAACCGACAAGGTCAGGATGATCCCGATTTCGCCGTCGGTCTTGCCCGCTGCGGCCCAGCGCAGGCACTGGACCTCGCGGCGTGTCAGCGTTTGCGGGACGGTGGCGTTGCGCGGGCGTCCGCGTGCTTCATTGTGCGTCGCCACCAGCTTCAACGCGAGATTGTGGAGGTCGCCGGCGTGCCGGTCGAACAGCGCGGCGACCCCGACGGGCTCGCGCGAGCACCAGAAGACGGCGCCAACGAGGCCGCGCGGCAGGTGGACGGGCGCAATGATGGCTTCGCCGAAATTGGGGCTATTCTTCGCCTGTTCGCAATCGACGGCTTCGAGGAGCCGGGTCGGGCGCCAGGTCCGGAGTCGGCCGTCGCTGTAATAAAAGGGCTCGGCTACCAGCCGCGCCGCGGTCAGGAACGCGATGTGCAATGCCAGCTTGCGGTCGCGCCAATAGGCGTGATCGGGATCGACCCAGCGAAAACTCGTCTCGGCATAGGGACGGCCATTTTCGTCGGCCATCGGTTCGGGGTCGCCAAGGTCGGCCTGCGCCGCGATAAAGGGCATGCCGATCCGGTCGCCCATTGCCTGCACCTCGGCGACGAGCGCGGGCAACGCTGCCCAGCATGCTGATTGTTGATCTGCCACGCGACCTCCCTCGACCCCATACTGACACAGGTGCCAGCTTGTCGCCGCCCTTGCAATTCTGTCCCTAGGCAGCGTCCGGCTGCTGCGACGCTCGCACAAAGACGAGTCCCGCGACAAGCCGTTTGAGGGAGGATGGATGATGAAGGCAATGCGTATTTTCCTCGCCACGAGCGCCGCGACCGGTCTCGTTTTCGCCGTTCCGGCGTTCGCCGCCGAAGAAACGGCACCCGACGCGGCCACCGCTGCTGTCGAGGGCGACATCATCGTCACCGCGCAGCGCCGCGCCGAATCGATGAACGACGTCGGCATGGCGATTCAGGCGGTCGACGGCCAGACGCTGGAAAATCTGCGGGTCACCGATATGCGCGACCTGACCGCCGTCGCGCCCAGCTTCACCGTGTCGCAAAGCTATCAGGGCGTGCCGACCTATACGCTGCGCGGGATCGGTTTCAACACGATCAACCTCTCGGCGACCTCCACCGTCGGCACCTATGTCGACGAAGTCGCCTATGCCTATCCGATCATGAATACGGGGCCGGTATACGACCTCGAACGGGTCGAAGTGCTCAAGGGGCCGCAGGGTACGCTCTATGGGCGCAACACGACCGCGGGCCTGATCAACTTCATCACCGCAAAGCCGACCGATACGTTCGAGGGCGGTGTGAAGGCGGAGCTCGGAAACTATCAGACCTATAATTTCGAAGGCCATCTTTCGGGCCCGCTCGGCGAAGGCATTGCGGCGCGCATCGCCGTACGTAGCGAAAACAGCGACAAGGGCTGGCAGATCAGCAATTCGCGCCCCGACGAACGCCTTGGTCGCGTCGACAAGCTCGGCATCCGCGGCTCGCTGGCGATCGACCCCGGGCCGGGGACCAGCATCGACTTGTCCGTGACCTGGTGGCAGAACAAGTCGGACACGGTCGCAGGACAGGGGATCGGCTTTACCCCCGCTACCAACCCTGTTTCGGGCACCAGCAATTCGCGCCTGTTCAACGCCCCGGGCCTTGCCACCTATCTGGCGAACAACTTCCCGACCAAGGCGAGCCAGGCCGACTGGGCGCCCGAGGCGGGGCGTTCGGCGAACATCGGACGCGGCGAAGGCTTGCCCGGCGACCTTGCCGAAAACAACCGCTTCTGGGGCCTGAAGCTGCGCGTCGATCAGGACGTCAGCGATACGATCAAGTTCGTCAGCCTGACCAGCTATAATGATTTCCAGCGCAAGGCGCTGTCCGACTGGAGCGGCGCGCCGTTCGAGGTGCTGCTGCAAAAGGCCGACGGCCGGATCAAGAGCTTCGCGCAGGAAATTCATTTCGAGGGCGAAACCGGCGCGGTGAATTGGCTGGTCGGCGGCTATTATGGTCATGACAAGATCGTCGACAGCAACCGGACCCTTCTGGGCGAAAATGCGAACGCGCGCTTCATCCGCGCGGTGCCCTTCATCATCGTGCCG
>JAFAED010000407.1 GCA_023424275.1 Pseudomonadota bacterium
TTGCTGAGCTTTCGGATCGTCTAGGTCGGGTGCCAGGGTCCTGACCCTAAGATCCTGACCCTGGCGCCGCGGACCCGCGGCTATCCGGCCCGAAGATCTTCCGCCCGCAAGCTTTTTACCAGCTGGACGAAGGATTTTTTGGCAAGCGCCTGCAGGATGGGCATTTGGGGACCCCACGGCTTTTCATAACCGGCGAACATCGTCAGCCCTTCCATCGACGCCGAAATGAACAGCGCCAATATCTTGCGCTCATCCTCCGGCAGCGCCGGGTTGATCTCCGCGATCAGCTCGTTCAGCGACACGCGGGCACGGTCGTAGAGTTCGTTCATCCGGTCGTAGACGAAGGGATCATGGTTCGCCATCGCCCATAATTCGGGGAAGAAGCGCGTCGTTTTCTTGGTGGTGATGTCTTCGAGGATCAAAGTCACGAGATTTTCGAGCCGCGCCTCGGCACTGGCGCCCGCTTCATGGATGATCTCGTCGAACGATTCCTCGTAGCTGCTGATGACCGCGTTGAGCAGTTCGCGGATCAATTCTTCCTTCGACCGGAAATAATAGTTGAGGTTGCCGACGTTCATCCCCGATTCGGTCGCGATCCGGCGCAGCGTGAGCGCGGCCGATCCATGGTTCACCAGCAAGCCCAGCGCCGAGCGCAAGATATGCTCGAAGCCGTCCTGGCCGCGGGCATAGCCGCCCGTGCGCGGCGTGATTTTCAGGTCGGGAACGATGAAATTCGTCAAGATTCAGAAGCCTCCGAAGCGTTCGTAGCCACCTCGACCTCCTAGGACAAGTGCCCTATTTTTGACACTTGACTAAAATTGGACATACGATCAATATCTACCCGAATCGGCCGTCAGAGCCATTGTCAGCACGAACCAGGGAGTGCGGGATGCAGCGCATCGCGAGAGGGGCGGCCTTTGCCGCATTGATGATGTCGGCCAGCGTTTCAGGCGCCGCAGACTTTCCGCAGCCCTTGCCCGAAGAGCCGGTTCCGACCGTTACCGAATTGCCCGAACGCTATCCCGCGAGCTGGGTCTTCGTGCACGACCTGCATTTCAACAGCCTGCCCGACGGACGCGCGGCGATCGTCGATGTCGGCGCCGAGAGCAGCCATCTGCGCGGCCAGATTCCCGTCGCCCAGTTCGGCAATATCCTGCCGTCGACGACGCGCGGCGAAATCTATGTCGGCGAAACCTTCTATTCGCGGCTGACCCGCGGCGAACGCACCGACGTCATCACGATCTGGGACACGAAGACGCTGGCGCCGAAGGACGAGATCGTCCTGCCCGGCGGCAAGCGCGGGCTGTTCGTGACGCTGCGCAACAGCCTGCAACTGACGAATGACGAAAAATGGGCGCTGGTCTTCAACTTCACGCCGGGGTCGTCGGTGACCGTCGTCGACCTCGTCGGTCGCAAGATCCTGTCCGATATCGACCTGCCGGGTTGCTCGCTGGTTTACCCCACCGGCCCGCGCGGATTCACCTCGCTCTGCGCCGACGGGACGATGACGAGCATCGCGCTCGACGCCGCCGGCAAGGCCGGCCCCACGGTCACAAGCGCCGCGTTCAACAATATTGACGACGACCCGCTGTACATGACCCCGGCGATGGTCGGGCGGACGGGCTGGTTCGTCAGCTTCAAGGGCAATTTGCGCGCAATCGATTTTGCGGGCGCCGCGGCAAAGGATCTGGGCGGCTTCGCGATCCCCAAGCAGGCAGGCGGCGAACCCGAGTGGCGCCCCGGCGGGTGGCAGGTCATATCGGCCGACCGTGCCGGCCTGCTCTATGTGCTGATGAACCCCAAGGGCGTCGAAGGGTCGCACAAGGATGGCGGCACCGAAGCGTGGGTCGTCGACCCCAAGGCCAAGAGCCTTGTCCGCCGCATCGCACTCAAGAACCACAGCGTATCGATCGAAGCGACGCAGCAGGACAAGCCGCTGCTCGTCGCGTCGCGCCCCGACGGATCGCTCGACGTCTATGACGCCGCGACCGGCGCCTTTGTCCGCACCGTCGCGAGCGTCGCGCACGACCCGATGACGATGACGGCGGCGCGCTGATGGATGCCGCCCTGTCCGTCGTGGCGCTGACCCTCGCGATCATCCTCGCGATAGCCGCCGCACACAAGCTGGCCGACCGTGCGCGGCTGACGCAGGCGACGGCGGGATTGCTACGCTTCGCCCCCGCCCTTGCGATGCCCGCGACGATGGCGGCGGCAGCGATCGAATTCGCCGCCGCGCTGGCGCTGCTCTTTCCGGCATCGCGTCCTGTCGGGGCGCTGCTCGCCGCCTTGTTGTGGTCGGGATATGGCGCGGCGCTGCTCGCGGCGCGGCGCCGCGGCGACGGCGGCATCGATTGCGGCTGCGATTTCGGCGCCCGGCGGAGCGGGATCGGCCGCTTCACCATCGCCCGCGCCTTTGCGCTCGCCGCTGCCGCGCTCGCGCTTTGCCTCTCTCCCGCCGGGGGCGGCGGGATCGACGTCCAGTCGATCTTCGCCGCCCTCGCCTTTGTCGCGCTGCTCTTTGCAGCGGGCGAAATCGCCCATCTTCCCGCTTCCAGCCGGAGTGCCGCCCGATGACCGGATTTTTCCTCGCCTCGCAAATCCTGCTGTGGATCGCTGTCGCGGTGCTCGGCGTGCTCGTCGCCGCACTCGCGCGGCAGGTCGGCGTGCTCCACGAACGCATCGCCCCGGCGGGCGCGCTGACGCTGCACCAAAAGGTCAATGTCGGCGACAAGGCGCCCGAAATGACGCTCCGCACGCTGGACGGCAAACAGGTCGCGATCGGCGGCCAGCGCGAGCGGCGCGGCCAGCTGATCTTCTTCCTCTCGCCCGACTGCCCGGTCTGCAAGAGCTTGCTGCCCGTCGTCCGGTCGGCGAGCGGCGCCGAGCGCGGCTGGCTGGATGTCGTGCTGGCGAGCGACGGCGACGCCGCAGCGCATCGCCGGCTGGTGATGGCCGAGGGGCTGGCCGGTTTCGACTATATTTTGTCGGAAGAGCTTGGCCGGTCGCTCGGGGTCTCGAAGCTCCCCTATGCGGTGCTGATCGACGAGGCCGGCAACATCGCCTCGCTCGGCCTCGTCAACAATCGCGAGCATCTGGAAAGCCTGTTCGAAGCGAAGGAGCGCCGCGTCGCCTCCATTCAGGACTATCTCGCGCGCGGCTGACCCGCACGCCGCGACAACAAGGGGACGGATATGTCGGGACTGGACAAATTTTCCGAGAAAATGACGCGCCGCGTCGCGCGCGCGACGTCGCGGCGCAGCCTGCTGACGCTGATCGGCAGCGCGCTGACCGGCGCCGCGGTGATCCCGGTGCTGCCGGTATCGCGCGCGCAGGCGCAAGGCCACGGGCATGGCGGCGGCGGCGATCCGATCGCGCCGCAGGCCACCGGCAACCCGCAGGACCCCGGCGACCAGACGCAGTGCGATTACTGGCGTTATTGCGCGATCGACGGCTTTTTGTGCAGCTGCTGCGGCGGCACCGCGAGCAGTTGCCCGCCGGGCACCGAAATGTCGCCGATCACCTGGATCGGGACGTGCCAAAACCCCGCCGACAACCGCGCCTATATCATCAGTTACAACGACTGCTGCGGCAAATCCTCGTGCGGGCGGTGCCTGTGCAACCGCAACGAACGCGATCGGCCGATGGTCCGCCCGCAGGCGAACAACGACATCAACTGGTGCCTCGGCACGTCGAGCGCGATCTACAATTGCTCGACCGCGGTGATCCTTGGCGTCGCGCTGGAGCAGCAATGATGCGCCGTTTTTCGACCCTACTCGCATTCGCGGCGCTGGCGGTGGCGGGACCGGCCGTCGCCGCCGACGATGGCGCGACGATCTATAAGCGCTGCGCCGCATGCCATCTTGCCAACGGCGCAGGCGTTCCCGGCGCCTTTCCTCCGCTGAAGACCGATGTCCGGGCGCTGGCGGGAACCACTGCCGGGCGCCGCTATCTGGCACTCGTCATCATCCGCGGCGTGTCGGGACCGATCACCGTCGAGGGCAAGCCCTATCGCGGCATGATGCCCGCGCAGGGCGGCCTCAACGATGCGCAGGTTGCGGCGGTGCTCAACTATGTGGTTCGCGGCGGGTCGGCCAAGGCCTTCACCGTGCGCGAGATCGCCGGTTACCGGGCAGGGAGCGCGGCGCTCAATTCCGCCGCGGTGGGACGCCTCCAGTCGGCCGCGCTCGGCAAATGAAATGGCTGGCCGTTCCTGCGCTGATCGTGGCGACCGGAGCGGCTGTCACAACCCCGGCGCAGAGCGGCCCGGAGGCGATCCCCGGCGTCGCGAACGCGGCGCGCGCGCGGCAGAATTGGATGCTGTCCTGCCAGGGCTGCCACCGCGCCGATGCGACAGGGACGCCGCAAACGACACCGACGATGGCGGGGGTCGTCGCACGTTTCCTGCACGTGCCGGGCGGCCGCGAATATCTGATCCAGGTGCCGGGCGTCGCGACCGCCGCGCTGTCCGACGCCGATCTGGCCGAAGTGGTGAACTGGTCGCTCGTCCGGTTCGACGCCGCGAATGTGCCGGCCGACTTCAAACCCTACACGCCCGCCGAAGTGGGGAGCCTGCGGCTGAAGCCGCTGCGCGCCGAGGCGATGGCGATCCGCGCGGGCATGGTCGCCCGCATGGCACAAGGAAAACAAGAGAAATAAGAACAGGGGAGAATTTCGATGACCAAGGGAACAACGCGGCGTGCCGTCCGTCCGATGCTGGCGCTGCTGCTGGCAGGCGTATCGACGCCAGTGCTGGCGCAGGAAACGGCGGCTGAAACCGCCGCCGAAGCGGTGGCGGCCGAGACGGTCGACGGCACCGATATCGTCGTCACGGCGCAGAAGCGGTCGGAACGCCTGCAAGATGTGCCCATCGCGGTCAGCGCGCTTGGCGGCGACGCACTCGAACGTCAGCGGGTGACGCAGGCCGACGAGCTCGCGAGCAAGGTCGTCAACCTCCAACTCACCTCGACCGTCGGCGACAACACGCCGATCTTTGCGCTTCGCGGCGTGTCGATGTCCGATTACAGCCTGAACCAGGCCAGCCCCGTCGCGACCTATTATGACGAAGTCTACAAGGGCAATTTCGCCTTTCTGGGCGTCGCGATGTACGATCTGGAGCGCGTCGAGGTGCTGCGCGGCCCGCAAGGCACGCTCTATGGCAAGAACACCACCGGCGGCGCGGTCAACCTGATCAGCCGGACGCCGGTACTGGGCGACACCGAAGGCTATCTGAACCTCGGCTACGGCAATTATAACCGCTACGAAGCCAATGGCGCAGTCAGCGTGCCGCTGGGCGAGACGCTGGCGGCGCGCGTCGCCTTTACCTTCGCGCGCGCCGACGGCTGGTTCAAGAACCAGCTTCCGGGCAAACCCGACCTTGCGAGCGTGCGCGAATATGGCGTGCGCGGCAGCCTGTTGTTCGAGCCGAACGACAGCGCGCGCTTCATCCTGCGCGCGTCGACCAGTTACCAGAACCCGCGCAACTATGGCATTTATGCGCAGCCCGAGGCGGTGAACCGGCCGGGACTGGGGCGCCGCGAGATCGAAGCGAACGTCACCGACCGCCGCCGCGCGCGCACCTGGTCGGTGTCGCTGACAGGTACGGTCGATTTGAACGACACGCTCGCGATCACCAGCGTGACCTCGTGGGACAAGGGCCGGCTCAATTTCTATGAGGACACCGACGGCACCGCGACCGAGCTGCTCGAAATCCCCTATACCGACCGCGCGACGCAATTCGCGCAGGACCTGCGCCTGACGAGCGACTTCGACGGCCCGTTCAACTTCATTCTCGGCGCCTATTTCAACCGCGAGAAAGTCTATAACGAGACGACGTTCGAAATCGGCAAGGATATCGATTCCGACGGCCTGCCCGGCGTCACCGATGCCGATTGCGCGGCGGGTTTCCCCTTGGGCTGCCTGTTCCGCAACAGTTTCGACCAGCTCAAGAAGAGCTATGCACTTTATTCGGACGTCAGTTTCGAGCTGACCGACCAGCTGACGCTGCGCGGCGGCCTTCGTTTCACGCACGACAAGGGGACGCAGAGCAATTTCGAATCCAATGCCCTTGGGCCGAACGGCGTGCTGGTGATGAACCTGATCCCGCCGTCGCAACTCGATTACAGCCAGGAGAATCTGTCGGGCAAGATCGGTGCCGATTACAAGATCAATCCCGATGTGATGGTCTATGGCAATTACAGCCGCGGATACCGCGCGCCGAGTTTCAACGCGCAGGCCTTTTTCGATCCGTCCGAGCTGTCGGTGGCGAAGGCGGAAAAGATCGAAGCGTTCGAACTGGGGATGAAGAGCCAGTTCGCCGATCGCCGCGTCACGCTCAACCTCGCGGCCTTCCACTATTCGTACAGCAACCAGCAATTCATCAACATCGATCCCGCGACCGCAGCGCAGACTTTGCTCAACATCCCGCGCTCGCGCATCCTGGGCGGCGAGGCCGAGCTGACCGTACGGGCGACCGACATGGTGACGCTGCGCGCCGGGGTCGGCCTGCTCGATACCAAGATCAAACGCGGGATCGTCAGCGGGGTCGATGTCCGCGGCAACAATCTGTCGAACGCGCCCAAATTCACCTTCACCGGCGGCGTCGATGCGACGGTAATGGACGGGTCCGGCGGCAAGCTGAGCCTGCACGGCGACATCAACTATTCGTCGAGCCAATATTTCGAAGTGCTCAATATCCCCCGGCTGAAGCAGGACAGCTATGTATTGCTGGCCGGGCACATCGACTGGGAATCGGCCGACGGCCGTTGGAACGCCTCGGTCTGGGGCAAGAATCTCACCAACAAATTCTACTTCACCTCGCGCGTCGACCTGCTCGCCGGGTTCGGGTTCGACTATAATCATGTCGGGACGCCGCGGACCTATGGCGTGACGGTGGGCACGAAGTTCTGATCGGAGAGAGCGGATGTCTGATTACAAGATGCTGATCGGCGGACGGCTGGTCGACGGCGATCACCAAATGGACGTGATCAACCCCGCGACCGAAGAGGTGTTCGCGACGGTCGCGCGCGCATCGGAGCGGCAGGCCGACGAAGCGATCGAGGCGGCGGCCACCGCCTTTCCCGGCTGGGCCGAGGTATCGATGGCCGAGCGGCAGGCAAAGGTGAGCGCGCTGGCCGACGCGATCGCCGCCAATGCCGACAAGCTCGCGCGCGCGCTGACGCAGGAACAGGGCAAGCCGCTGGCCGAGGCACAGGGCGAGATCGCCTGGGCCGAGGGGTATCTGCGCCATTATGCAACGCTCGACATCGCCGAACGGACGATCCAGGACGATGCGAACGGGCTGATCCAGGTGCGCCGCAAGCCGCTGGGCGTCGTCGCGGGGATCATTGCGTGGAACTTCCCACTGCTCGTCGCCTGCTGGAAGATCGGGCCGGCGGTGATCGCGGGTAACACGATCGTGCTAAAGCCCGCGCCGACGACGCCCGTCTGCGCTTTGATGCTGGGCGAACTCTGCCAAGGCATCTTTCCGGCGGGCGTGGTCAACATCATCGTCGATGCCAATGACCTGGGCGGCTATCTGACGGCCGACCCGCGCATCGCCAAGGTCGGCTTCACCGGATCGACTGCTACGGGCAAGAAGATCATGGCGAGCGCGGCCGACGGGCTGAAGCGCCTGACGCTCGAGCTTGGCGGCAACGATCCTGGCATCGTGCTCGACGATGTCGATGTGCGCGAGGTCGCGCAGGGCATTTTCAACGCGGCTTTCCTCAATTGCGGACAGGTCTGCCTCGCGATCAAGCGCGCCTATGTCCACGACGCCATCTATGATGCGATGTGCGACGAACTGGCGCGGCTGGCCGAGGCGGCGGTGGTCGACGACGGGCTGGCGCAGGGGGCGCAGATCGGCCCCATCCAGAACAAGGCGCAATATGAGAAGGTGCAGGCTTTCCTGGAAAGCGCTCGCCGCGACGGCACGATTGTCGCCGGCGGCGAGATTATCGACCGTGCCGGCTATTTCCTGCGCCCGACGATCGTGCGCGATGTCACCGACGGGCACGAGATCGTCGACGAGGAACAGTTCGGCCCGATCCTGCCGGTGATCCGTTATTCGGACATCGACGATGTCGTCGCGCGCGCCAATGCGTCGCCCTATGGTCTTGGCGCGTCGGTCTGGTCGCGCGATATCGATCGTGCGGTCGGTGTCGCGAACCGGATCGAAAGCGGGTCGGTGTGGGTGAACCAGCATGTCGCGATCGGCCCGCATATCCCGATGGCGGGGGTCAAATCCTCGGGCCTCGGGGTCGAGCAATCCGAAGAGGGGCTGGCCGAATATACGCAATTGTCGGTGATCAACGTGGCGCGCGGCGGATGAGCGAGGCTTTCGACTGGAATCCGCCGACGCATTATAATTTCGCGCGCGACGCGATCGACCGGCTGGCGAGCGAAAGGCCGGACGATCGTGCGATGCTGTGGACCGATGGCACCGGCGCGGTCGTCGATCGCACATTTGCCGAGCTTTCGCACCATGCCGCGCGCGCCGCGTCGGTCCTGCGTGCCGCCGGCGTCGGACGCGGCGACACGGTGCTGATCCTGATGTCGCGCGAGATCGAATGGTGGGAATTGATGCTCGCCTGCCTGCGGCTCGGCGCGATTGCCTCGCCGGGCACGGTGCAGCTGACGCCGAAGGACATCGCCTATCGCTGCGACGCCGCCGACGCGCGCTGCATCGTCGCGGGATCCGATGTCGCGCCGCGGGTCGACGACACGCCGGTCGATGCCAAGATCCCGCTGATCCATATCGGCGGCGCGCGCCCGGGATGGATCGATTATGGCGTAGCGAAAGCGGCGGCCGCGCCGCTGGCCGATGTCGCCGATACCGCGTTCGACGATCCCGCGCTCTGCTATTTCACCAGCGGGACGACCGGCCAGCCCAAGATGACGATCCATGGCGCGGGCTATCCGCTTGCGCACGAAATCACCGGGCGCTTCTGGCTCGACCTTCGTCCCGGCGACCTGCATTGGAACATGTCCGACACCGGCTGGGCGAAAGCGGCGTGGAGCAGCCTGTTCGCGCCGTGGCTGATGGGCGCGGCGATCTTCGTCAACCATGCGCCGGGGTTCGATGCGGTCGCCGCGATGGACCTGCTGGAGCGTCACCCGGTGACGACATTATGCGCGCCGCCGACCGCCTATCGCATGTTCGTGCGCGCCGATCTGGACGGGCGCAGCTTTGCCCATCTGCGCCACTGCGTCAGCGCGGGCGAGCCGCTGAACCCCGAGGTGATCGACTTGTGGAAGAAGGCGACCGGGCTCGATATCCATGACGGATACGGACAGACCGAAACGGTGCTGCTTTGCTGCAACCGCGCGGGCGCGGCGCGACAGGGTGCGATGGGGCGGCCGACGCCGGGCATCGACCTGGCGGTGATCGACCATGATGGCGCGGTCCTGCCGCCGGACGAGGAAGGGGACATCGCGCTGCGCGTCGGCGAGCGCCGTCCGCCGGGCCTGTTCCTCGGCTATCGCGGCGACCCCGATCGCACGGCGAGCGTATTCCGGGGCGGCTGGTACCTGACCGGCGACCGCGCGACGGTCGACGCCGACGGCTTTTTCTGGTTCGTCGGGCGGGCCGACGATGTGATCCTCTCGTCGGGCTATCGCATCGGGCCGTTCGAGGTCGAAAGCGTGCTGTTCGAGCATGAGGCGGTCGCCGAAAGCGCCGTCGTCGCGAGCCCCGACCCGACGCGCGGCGAGGTGGTGAAGGCGTTCGTCGTCCTGGCCCCGGGGCATAGTGCATCGGACGCGCTGGCAAAGGCGTTGCAGGATCATGTCAAGGCGACCACCGCGCCGTATAAATATCCGCGCCGCATCGAATTTGTGCACAGCCTGCCCAAGACGATCAGCGGCAAGATCCGGCGCAAGGAATTGCGCGACAATGAATTCAAGAAAGTCGATGCATGACCGAAAGCTTCGTCCGCGGTGATCAGGCCAGCCCGCTGATCGAGATGACGATCGGTGCCTGTTTCGACCGGACCGTCGCACGGCACCCCGACGGCGAAGCGCTGGTCGTACGGCATCAGGGCGTGCGCTGGACCTGGCGCGCGTTGAAGGCGCGCGTCGATGCGGTCGCCGCCGGCCTGCTCGAACGCGGGCTGAAACCGGGCGACCGGGTCGGTATATGGGCCCCCAATTGCGCCGAATGGGTGATCGTCCAGTTCGCGACCGCAAAGGCGGGGCTGATCCTCGTCAATATCAACCCCGCCTATCGCACGGCCGAGCTGGCCTTTGCGCTGAACAAGGCCGGATGCGCGGCGCTGATCCTCGCGCCGTCACACAAGGGCAGCGATTATGTCGCGATGCTCGGCGAGTTGGCGCCCGAATTGTCGACGTCGGCGCCCGCCATGCTGGATGCCGCCCGCCTTCCCGCCCTGCGCCTTGCGGTCGTATTGGGCGACGGGGACCATCCAGGCTGCCTGCCCTTTGCGGCGCTCGCGAGCGACGATACGGACCGCTTGTCCGGCGTCGCGATCGAACCCGGCATGGCGGTCAACATCCAGTTCACCAGCGGCACCACCGGCTTTCCCAAGGGCGCGACGCTGTCGCATCGCAACATCCTCAACAATGGCGCGCTCGTCGGCGCACGGATCGGGCTGACGGCGGCCGACCGGCTATGCATCCCGGTGCCGCTCTATCATTGTTTCGGCATGGTGATGGGCAATCTGGCCTGTGCCGTGCACGGCGCGACGATGGTCTATCCCGCCGAAGCCTTCGACCCGGGGGCGGTGCTCGAAACCGTCGAAGCCGAACGTTGCACCGCGCTCTACGGCGTCCCGACGATGTTCATCGCGGCGCTGGAACATGCCGACTTCGACCGGTTCGACCTGTCGTCGCTGCGCACGGGGATCATGGCGGGATCGCCCTGCCCGATGACGGTGATGCGCGAGGTGATCGAACGGATGCATATGAGCGAGGTCACCATCGCCTATGGCATGACCGAAACCAGCCCGGTGAGCTTTCAAAGCGCGACCGACGATCCGCTCGACCTGCGCGTGTCGACCGTGGGCCGCGTCCAGCCGCACCTGGAGGTCAAGCTGATCGACCTGGCGGGCGACATCGTTCCGCGCGGCCAGACCGGGGAACTTTGCACGCGCGGCTATTCGGTGATGCTCGGCTATTGGGACGATGCCGACCGCACCGCCGAAACCGTCGATGCCGACGGCTGGATGCACACGGGCGACCTCGCGACGATCGACGAGCAAGGCTATTGCCGGATCGTCGGCCGCATCAAGGATATGGTGATCCGCGGCGGCGAGAATATCTACCCGCGCGAGATCGAGGA
>JAFAED010000519.1 GCA_023424275.1 Pseudomonadota bacterium
GGATACGAGCTTCCGCGATGCCGAGGCGCTGCTGCTCGCGCGCTTCGAACAGGTGACGCTGGCCGAACTCGCCGCCGATTTCCACGCGCGCATGGCCGCGCGCTCCACCTCCCCCACGACACAGGAGCATATCCATGGCTGAAGGCGCCCAGCATTTCCTCGACAGCTTCAAGGACCCCGAAGCGGTCGCGCGCTATACCGATGGCCCGCGCCGCTTCGTGCCCGGTCTCGACGGGCTCCACCGCATGACCGGGCTGTTGCTCGCCGAGCGCGTGCCCGACGACGCGCATATCCTCGTCCTCGGCGCGGGCGGCGGCAGCGAGATGAAGGCGATGGCCGAGGCGCATCCCGGCTGGCGCTTCACCGGCGTCGATCCCGCAGGGCCGATGCTCGATCTCGCGGCCAAGGTCATGGGCGCGAACGCGCACCGCGCCGATCTTGTCGAAGGCTATATCGACGACGCCCCCGCCGGCCCGTTCGACGGTGCGACCTGCCTGCTCACGCTCCATTTCCTCGATACCGACGAGCGCATCCGCACCGCCGCCGAAATCCGCAAACGCCTCAAACCCGGCGCGCCTTTCGTCGCCGCGCACGGCAGCTTTCCGCAAGGCGCGGGCGAGCGCGACCGCTGGCTCGACCGCTATGCGTCCTATGCCATCGCATCGGGCGGCGATCCCGAGCAGGTCGCGAAGGGCCGCGAGGCGGTCGCAACGCATGTCGCGATGCTCAGCCCCGAAGCCGACGAAGAGGTGCTGCGCGCCGCGGGCTTCGCGGGCGTCGAGCAATTCTACGCCGCCTTCACCTGGCGCGGCTGGGTCGGTTACGCCTGAGGATCGGGGCTGACAGGCGGCATCGCCCTGCGCTAATGTCGCGCGATGATCCATGATCTGCCGATCGGCCGCGCGCTGCGGCGGTTCCGCCGCCTGAACGCCATCAAGCAGGGCCATTTCGCCGAGCTGCTCGGCGTGTCGCAGGCCAGCGTGTCGCGCTGGGAAAGCGGCACGCACGAGCCCGAAACGATCCACCGCGACAAAATCGTCGAACTCATCGCGGCACAGACGGGCGGCGACGCCGATGCCGCGCTGAAACGGCTCGTCGAAACCTCGACGCAGGCCGTCCACCTCGTCTGCGACGCGACGCACCGCCTGCTCGCCGCATCGCCCGCGCGCGCGGCGTCGTGGCAGGCCGACGCGCGGAG
The DNA here is from genome assembly GCA_023424275.1 of Pseudomonadota bacterium. Taxonomy (GTDB): domain Bacteria; phylum Pseudomonadota; class Alphaproteobacteria; order Sphingomonadales; family Sphingomonadaceae; genus Sphingopyxis. The sequence goes on from JAFAED010000519.1 coordinate 1,199, forward strand.
CTGGATCGGCACCTCGCTCTGGCGCTTCGCGACGCCCGAGATCGTCCGCGCCGAAGCAGGGCTGGAATCGGCGGGCTGGTTCGACCGCCCGTTCCAGACGCTCGACGTGCGGACCGGCGGCAATGGCAGCGCCGAAATCCCCGTGCGCGCGGGGACGATGCGCTGGGAAACCATCCCGCTCTCGGACGGCCGGACCGGCCGGCTGACGACCACCCTGTCCTGACGCGTATAATTTTTACGTGTCCGCGTCCGCGGCGCATTCCTATGGCCGCGCCATGGAACAGGCCATTCGACACGACCCCGCGCGCCTCGACGCGATCCTCGCCTTCGTCCAGTCGGCGGAAAGACTGAAAGACACGCTGCGCAGCGGCATCACCGCGCAAGGCCGCGCCGAGAGCACCGCCGAACATAGCTGGCGGCTCTGCCTGATGGCGATATTGTTCGACCGCGAACTCGGCGATTTCGATCGGCTCAAATTGCTCAAACTCTGTATCGTCCACGATCTGGGCGAGGCGATTTCGGGCGACGTTCCGGCGACGCAGCAGGTCGCGGGCGACGGGCGCGCCGCGCAGGAACGCGCCGATCTCATCACGCTCTGCGCGCCGCTGCCGACCGACCTCGGCACCGAACTGGTCGCGCTGTGGGACGAATATAGCGCAGGCTCGTCGCCCGAGGCGATCCTTGCCAAGGGCTTCGACAAGCTCGAAACGATGCTGCAGCATCTGGTGGGCAAAAACGCACCCGACTTCGACTATCGATTCAATCTCGATTATGGTGCGAAGCACACCGCGCGCCATCCCCTGCTCGCACAGCTGCGCGGTCTTGTGGACCGCGAGACCCGAAAGCGCGTGATGGCGGGCTAAAACCGCACCTCCACCGACGGCGCGCTGCGCTCGTGCGCGCCATGATAGACCGCCTCGATATTATTGCCGTCGGGGTCGAGCAGGAAGGCGGCATAATAGCCCGGATGATAGGGCCGCTCGCCCGGCGCGCCATTGTCGCGCCCGCCCGCGGCCAGGCCCGCTGTGTAAAAGGCGTCGACCGCGGCGCGATCCGCCGCTTGGAACGCCAGATGGTGGCGGCCGGTGAGCTTGCCGAGCGCCGCCGCGCTGTCGGCGGTCGATACGAACAGCTCGTCGGCCCAGAAATAATCGGCTTCCTCGCCGCCGATCGGCACGTCCAGCACGTCGAAGATCGCGCCATAGAATTTGCGGCTCGCCGGCAGGTCGGCAACGACCAGCTGGATATGATCGATCAGGCGGCCGCGTTGCAGCAACTGCGTTTCCATCGTCTCTCTCCCGTTATTCGGATCGGCAGAGATACGGCCGTCCCCGACCGAAAGTTCCGCGAGCCTAAAGCGCGCGGACCATCACAAGCGCGTCGACGAACCCCAGCTTCGGATGATCGAAGGCATCGGGCAGGCGGCCGACAATTACGAAGCCCAACGACTGCCACAGCCCGACTGCGCGCTCGTTGCTGCTGACCACGAAATTGAACTGCATCGCACGAAAGCCGCGGCCCTTCGCATGGTCGATCGAATGCAGGCACATCGCCCGCGCGACCCCGCGCCCGGTCGCAGCGGCGCCGGTCACATAGCCCGCGTTGGCGACATGCGCCCCGCCGCCCGTCTGATTGGCGCGCAGATAATAAGTGCCGAGAAGGATGCCGTCCGCTTCGACAACGAACGCCTCTTTGTCGCTATCGAACCAGTAAGCGAGCGCATCCGCTTTGCTCATTCCCCGATCGAGGGTCAGCGTCTCGCCCGCGCGGATCACGGGTTCGATGATCGACCATATCGCGGCGGTATCGTCGGGCGTGGCGGGACGGATATTCATCCAAGGAACGGTGCCACAATGTCATCCGTCACGCGCAGCGGCCGCCCGCTCGCCTTGTCGAGCAGCGCCCACACGGTGCGCGCCCGCACATGCACCTTGCCGCCCTCGCCGGTGAATTCCATGAAGCGGTCGAACTTCGCGCCCTGCGGCTTGTCGGCGACCCACGTCCGCGCGGTCACCGTCTCGCCGGGGCCGAGCGCGCGCAGATAATCGATCTCGTGCCGCACCACGACCCAGATATACGCATCCTTGTGGCTCTGCGGTGCCGCCGCGTCCCAATGGCCGGTCGCGACCTGCTGGATCCACTGGACCCACACTGCATTGTTGACATGCCCCAGCTCGTCGATGCTCTCGGGCGTCGCGGTAAGTTCGAGAGTATATTCTTTCATCGGCCGCCCAGACTATGTCGAGATTCGGTTCGTGGTGGAGCGAGAATGGCTGGCTCCGAGAACCGGAGCGCAGCGTACTTTTGTACGTGAGCACCGGAAGCGCAGGAG
>JAFAED010000523.1 GCA_023424275.1 Pseudomonadota bacterium
TGTAAGTAAACCCTATTGCTGGCCCCACACTCCTTTTCGACGGTATGCGCCATATGTCCAGCCTTTCCCAGTCGCCGACCCCCGCCGATCTGTCGATCACGCCGCGCGATATGCGCTTTGGCCGCGATGACCGGCAGGGACGCTGGTGGCTGAATGGCGATCCGATCGCCTCGGCCTTCCACACCGCGCTGTCGGTCACCTTCCCGCGCGGCGAGGCGATGTTCATCGAGGCGGTGAAGGCGCACCGTGACGGCGTTCCCGACAAATTGGCACGCGAAATCCGCGCTTTCACCCAGCAGGAGGTGATCCACAGCCGCGAACATGTCGTCTTCAACAAGAAGGCGGCGGAAGCGGGTTACGATCTCAGCGAGCTTGAGGATGACGTCAACCAGGTCCTCGACCTGATCAAGACGCGCCCGCAGATCGTCAACCTGATGGCGACGATCGCGCTCGAACATTATACCGCGATGATGGCGGCGGTGATGCTGCGCGAGGACAGCATGTATGCGGGCGCCGAACCCGAATGGGCGGCGCTGTGGAAATGGCACGCGATCGAGGAAATCGAGCATAAGGGCGTCGCCTATGACACCTGGCTGCACGCGACGAAGGATTGGAGCCGGTTCAAGCGCTGGCGCGCCAAGTCGCTGATGATGATCCTCGTCACCACCCGCTTCTGGCCGAAGCGCGTCAAGGGGATGAAGGCGCTGCTCAAACAGGACGGCCTCACCGGCTGGCGCGTCACGCTCCGCATCTGGTGGTATCTGCTCGGCACGCCGGGCGTGCTGCGCAAGAGCTTCTTCCCCTGGCTTTCCTATTTCATGCCGGGCTTCCACCCGTGGAACCACGACGATCGCGCGCTGATCCAGAAATATGAAAGCGACTATGCCGACGCGATCATGCCCGCGCATTCGTCGAAACCCGAACTGGCGGCCGCCGCGGCCTGACCTTTCGTCTCCGCGGTTGCGGGGGTCCAGAGCGGTTCTCTCTCTCCCCGCTTCTGGGCCTCCTCATCCGCGGAGATTTTGCGGGGGGCTGGCGGGCTTCGACTGATTGTTGACGTTTCGGTTCCTATAACTTCGTCATTCCCGCGAAAGCGGGAACCCAGTGTGGAGTCAGCTTACGCATGCTCTGGGTCCCCGCTTTCGCGGGGATGACGAATATTGGGAGTGACAGCTTCCCACCCCAAAACCGACATTCCTCCCCACCGATATTCCGCCGGGCTGGACGCGGCGACCGTCGTCCCATATCCCTTGGCGGTGGAGGGGACCATGCAACCACATATGACCGCGGCGGAGGTCACGCAGTTCGAACTGCAACTGGCGGGGCTCGGCTCGCTGCTCGAATTCGGCTGCGGCGGCAGTACGCTGGTCGCCGCGCGGCAGGTGCGGCGGATCGTCAGCGTCGACAGCGACCCCGCCTGGCTGGGCAAGGTGCAGGCCGAAGTGACGCGCGAGGTCGTCGAATTCACGCCCTTTCATGCCGACATCGGCCCCGTCGGCGAATGGGGTTATCCGACCGACGAGGGCCGGATGCGCGACTGGCCGCGCTATCATACGCAAATATGGCGGGGCCTCAGCGGCAGTCCCGACGCGGTGCTGATCGACGGGCGGTTTCGCGTCGCCTGCCTGTTGCAGTCGATCATCCACTGCAAACCCGACTGCATCTTCCTGTTCCACGATTTTCGCGACCGCGCGCATTATCATGTCGTGCTGAAACATGTCGACGTGCTGACCCGCGTAGACACGCTGGCGGTGCTGCGCGCGAAGCAGCAGGTCGATGGCAAGGCGGTGCTGCACGACCTGTTCGATCATTATCTGATCCCCGATTGACCGGCCCCTCCGGCTTGGGCACATCGGCGTCCATGCCGACCATCGCACCCGTCATCGAAACCGATCGCCTTCGCCTCCGTCCCGGACGCCTTGCCGACAAGGATGTGCATATCGCGATGTGGGCCGACGAACGTGTCACGCGCTTCATCGGCGGGGAACCGCGCGCACCCGATGTCAGCTGGGGCAAGTTCCTCGGCTCGGCGGGACTGTGGCCGATCATGGGATTTGGTTATTGGGTGTTCGCCGACAAGGCGACCGACCGGCTGATCGGGCAGGGCGGGCTCAGCTATTTCTGTCGCGGCATCCCCGAACTCGAAGATGTGCCCGAGGCCGGATGGGCGTTCGATGCAGACCATTGGGGCGCGGGTTATGCGACCGAGGCGATGACCGCGATTTTAGGCTGGGCCGACGCACATCTCGACGCGAAGGACATCCGCTGCATCATCGATCCGGGCAACGGGGCATCGGAGCGTGTCTCGGGCAAGCTTGGATTCCGGCGGATCGGCGACAGCGACGCGCTGGGGCACACCGTCGCGATTTATGCGCGGCCGAAGGGCGGCTAGGCCGCCTCGACCACCAGCACGCCGCCGTCGGCGCTGATCACGCGGACCTTCGTGCCTTCGGCAACGTCGGGGCCGCGTACCGGCCATTCGCCATCGCCGACTTTTGCGCGCCCGCGACCATCCTCGATCGCCTTGGTCACTGTCAGCACCTCACCGATCAGTCGCCCGCCACGCTGGTTGAGGTGCGGGTCGGTCGTGGTGATCGGGTTCGCCTTCAGCCAGCGGCGCGCGCCATAGAGCGCGATGAACGACAATATGGCAAAGACGCCGAGTTGCACCGGGATGCTCAGCGGAACGACCCAGGCAATCGCGCCGGTCGCGATGGCGGCGGCGCCCAGCCAGATCAGGAAAAAGCCCGGCGCGACAATCTCGGCGGCGGCGAGCAGCACGCCGAGCGACAGCCACGCCCAATGCGGTTCCATGTTGGTCAGCCATTCGGGCATGTCAGGCTCCCGTCTTGCGTTCGAGCGCGTCCTTGGCGAGTTCGCCGATCCCGCCCAATGTGCCGATCAACTGCGTGGCCTCGACCGGGAACAGGATCGTCTTGGCGTTCGGGCTGGTCGCGAACTGGCTGACCGCCTCGACATATTTTTGCGCGATGAAATAATTGATCGCCTGCGCATTGCCGCCGGCGATCGCGTCGGACACCATCTGCGTCGCCTTGGCTTCGGCCTCGGCTTCGCGTTCGCGGGCCTCGGCGTCGCGGAAGGCGGCTTCGCGGCGACCTTCGGCCTGCAGGATCTGGCCCTGTTTTTCACCCTCGGCGCGCAGGATTTCGGAGGCGCGCATGCCTTCGGCTTCGAGGATGTTGGCGCGCTTTTCGCGTTCGGCCTTCATCTGCCGCGCCATCGCGTTCGAAATGTCGGCGGGCGGGCGGATGTCCTTGATCTCGACGCGCGTGATCTTGACGCCCCACGGCGTCGTCGCATCGTCGACGACGTGCAGCAGGCGGGTGTTGATCTCGTCGCGCTTCGACAGCGTTTCGTCGAGGTCCATCGAACCCATGACCGTGCGCAGGTTCGTCGTCGTCAGGTTCATGATCGCCAGATAGAGGTCGCTGACTTCATAAGCGGCCTTGGCGGCGTCGAGCACCTGGAAAAAGACGACGCCGTCGACCGCGACCATCGCATTGTCCTTGGTGATGATTTCCTGGCCCGGAATGTCGAGCACCTGCTCCATCATGTTCACCTTGCGACCGACGCGGTCGAAGATCGGCATGATGAAATTGAGTCCGGGCTGCGCGGTGTGGGTGAAGCGGCCGAAGCGCTCGATCGTATAGGCATAGCCCTGGCGGACGGGCGTCAGCGCCCAGAGCAGGAACACCAGCGCGAGAACCACCAGTGCAAGTGCGAATTCCATCGATCATCCCCTCTGCAAAATTGCGACTTTGCAAACCCGCTTCCTTATTGCGGCAATGGCAGGGTTGCGCCACAGAAAAGCGCATGACCCCAACAGACTATCCGCCGCGCTCGCTGCTCTATGTTCCCGGATCGAACGCCCGTGCGCTCGAAAAGGCGGGCGGGCTGGCCGCCGACATGCTGATTATCGACCTTGAGGACGCCGTGCCCGCCGACCGCAAGGCCGAGGCACGCGCCGCGATGCGCGTCGCGGTGACCGCGGGTTTTCCGGGGAAACGCGTCGCGGTGCGGATCAATGCGACGGGGAACGAGCACCAGGCCGCCGATATCGACGCCGTCGCAGGCCTGCCGCTCGACGCCGTGGTGCTGCCCAAGGTCGATGCCGTCGCCGACCTGGAAGGGGCGCGGGCCCTCGGCCTGCCGATCTTGGCGATGATCGAGACGCCGGCCGCCATCTATGCTGCGCGCGACATTGCGGCCGATCCCGCCGTGATCGGCCTGATTGCCGGCCTCAACGACCTGGCCCATGAACTGAAGCTGCCCGACGGGATGGACCGCGGCGCGATGGGCCACGCGATCCAGGCGATCGTCATGGCGGCACGCGCAGGCGGGATCTGGGGCTTCGACGGCGTCTATAACGCGATCGACGACGCGCCGGGCTTCGCCGCCGAGGCCGCCGACGGCCGGCGGCTAGGTTTCGACGGCAAGACGCTGATCCATCCGTCGCAGGTCGATCCGTGCAATACCGCTTTCGCGCCGTCGGAGCGCGAGATTGCCGCCGCCGAAGCCTTGGTCGCGGCGGCAACGGGCGGGGCGCAGCGCCACGACGGCCGGATGATCGAGGATATGCATGTCGCCGCGGCGCGTGCGCTGCTGACGCGTGCGGGGAAGGCTGGCTGACACCGTCGTTCGTCGTTCGACGAACGCGCCTTGCCTGCTTGCGGCGATCATGCCATGCGGCGCGCCCATGCAAGCAATAAAGTTTCGCGCCGCGATCGCGGCCGTCGCCCTGGCCGGCTTCGCCGCCGTCCCGTCCGCCGCCTCTGCTGCTGGAGCCCAGACGGCCGACGCGCCGGTTACCGAAGCCCAGCTCGCCGCGCATATGAAGATACTTGCGAGCGATGCCTTCGAGGGACGCGCGCCGGGGACCGAGGGCGAGGACCGCACCATCGCCTATATCGTCGGCGAATGGGCAAAGGCCGGGCTGGAGGCCATACCGGGCGGCGCGACGCCCTGGCTGCAACCGGTGCCCTTTGTCGAGAGTCAGCCGGTCAGCGGCACGGCAAGGTTCAAGGTCGATGGCCGCGATTTTGCGATCGAAAGCGACGCTATCGTCCTGACCGGCCGCGATCCGTCGGTATCGCTGGCCGACCTGCCGACGGTCTTTGTCGGCTATGGCGTCGATGGTGCGGGCAAGCTCAATGCCGACGTCCGGGGCAAGCTTGCGATCATGCTTTTCGACAATCCGCCCTTTGGCGACAAGCTGCCGCGTTATCGCGAACGGCGGCAGATGCTCGCCGATGCCGGTGCGTCGGCCGTGTTGGTCATCGCGACCGATGCCGTGCCGTGGGCCGACCTGAAAGAAAATGTCGGCGCGAGGACCATGCGCCTTGCCAGCGCCAAGCCGGGGGCGCCGGTCTCCGGCTTTTTGTCGGGCGGGGCAGCCGACGCCTTGCTCGCCAAGGCCGGGCTGGGCGGCGATAAGGCGCGCGAGGCCGCCAAATCACCCGATTATCGCGGCGCCGCGCTTCCGGTGACCGCCAGCTTCGAAACGCAATCGACTGTTCGTCCTTTCGCGAGCAACAATATCGTCGCCAAGCTTCCGGGCGCCAAACCCGACGGCAAGGCGATATTGTTCCTCGGCCATTGGGACCATCTCGGCATCTGCGGCAAGGAAGGCGATGCCGACCGGATCTGTAACGGCGCGGTGGACAATGCCAGCGGCATTGCGGTGCTGATCGAGGTCGCGAAGCGGCTGGCCTCGGGCGCGCGCCCCGATCGCGACGTCTATTTCCTGGCGACGACGGCCGAGGAAAAGGGCCTGCTCGGTGCGCATTATTTTGCCGATCATCCCGTCGTGCCGCTGACCGACATCACCGTCGCGCTGAACGTCGATACGATCGCCATTTCACCGCGCGGCACGCCGGTCGCGACGATCGGGCGCGGCAAGCCGGCCTATGATGCCGTGGTCCGCGACGTCGCGACGAAACTGGGCCGCACGATGGATGACGATGGCGAGGCCGACGCCTTCATCCAGCGTCAGGACGGCTGGGCGCTCGGCGCGAAGGGTGTGACCTCGCTGATGGTCGGTGGCAGCTTTTCCGACATGGCGCTGCTCGAAGCCTTCCTCGGCAGCGACTATCACAGCGCTGCGGACAATTTCTCGGACAAGATCCCGCTTGGCGGCGCCGCCGAGGATGCCGACCTGCACGTGGCGCTGGGCCGCGCGTTCGCCGATACGAAGCGGTGGCCGGGTAAGTAAGCTTCGTTGAATAAGAAACGCCGCCCCCGCTTTCGCAGGGGCGGCGTCACTCTAACGGGCTAGCTTTAGGCCGCCTGTTTTGCGCGGTCGGCCATTTCCTGATTGAGCATTTCGGCGAGCAGGAACGCGAGTTCGAGGCTCTGTCCCGCATTCAGGCGCGGGTCGCAATGCGTGTGATAACGGTCGGCAAGGTCCATCTGCGTCACATCCATCGCGCCGCCGGTGCATTCGGTGACATTCTGGCCGGTCATTTCGATATGGATGCCGCCGCCATGCGTGCCCTCGGCGCGGTGCACGGCAAAGAAGCCGCGCACTTCGGAAAGGATGCGATCGAACGGCCGCGTCTTGTATCCGTTGGGCGTCTTGATGACATTGCCGTGCATCGGGTCGCACGACCAGACGACGGGGTGGCCCGATTCCTTCACCGCGCGCACCAGCTTGGGCAGATGCGCTTCGATCTTGTCGTGGCCGTAGCGCGTGATCAAAGTCATGCGCCCCGCGACATGGTTCGGGTTCAGCGTGTCGAGCAGGCGCAACAGTGCGTCGGGCTCGAGGCTCGGGCCGCACTTCATGCCGACCGGATTGCCGATGCCGCGCAGATATTCGATATGCGCCGACCCCTCGAAGCGGGTGCGGTCGCCGACCCACAGGAAGTGGCCCGACGTGTCGTACCAGCCGCCGGTCAGGCTGTCCTGACGGGTGAGGGCCTGCTCATAGGGAAGCAGCAGCGCCTCATGACTGGTGTAGAAGCTCGTGCCC
>JAFAED010000413.1 GCA_023424275.1 Pseudomonadota bacterium
GGTCAAGGACATGGCGCCGGCGCCGATCATCTTCGCGATGGCGAACCCCGATCCCGAAATCTCGCCGCCCGACGCGCGCGCCGCGCGGCCTGACGCGATCATCGCGACCGGGCGGTCGGATTACCCGAACCAGGTCAACAACGTCCTCTGCTTCCCCTTCATCTTCCGCGGCGCGCTCGACGTCCATGCGACCGCGATCAACGAAGAGATGAAGATCGCCGCCGCTTATGCGATCGCCGATCTCGCGCGCCAGCAGGTGCCCGAGGAAGTCGCCGCCGCCTATGGCGGGCGCGCATCGAGCTTTGGCCCCGAATATATCATCCCCTCCCCCTTCGACCCGCGCCTGATGGAAATCGTCCCCGCCGCAGTCGCCGAGGCGGCGATGAAGACCGGCGTCGCGCAGCGGCCGATCGAGAATCTCGAGGAATATCGCACCCAGCTTCGCGCAAGGCTCAACCCGACGACCTCGGTGCTGACGCTCGCCTATGAAGCCGCGCGCAACAATCCCAAGCGCGTCGTCTTTGCCGAGGGTGAAGAGGAAGTCGTGCTGCGCGCGGCGATCCAGTTCCGCGACGGCGGTTATGGTACGCCGGTGCTCGTCGGGCGCGAAGGACTGCATGACAAGCTGCGCGCGATGGGCGTGGCCGATGCCGAGAGCTTCGAAGTCCATAACAGCGTCAATTCGCCGCATGTGCCGCAGATGGTCGACATGCTGTACGAACGGTTGCAGCGGCGTGGATATCTCCGCCGCGACGTCGAGCGCATGGTCAACCGCGACCGCAACATCTTCGGATCGCTGCTGCTCAAAATGGGCCTCGGCGATGCGATGATCACCGGCACGACGCGGACCTATTCGCAGACAATGCGCGAAATACGCCGGGTGATCGACCATGCCGAGGGCAAGACGCCGTTCGGCATCCATATCCTGGTCGATCAGCACCACACGATCTTCATGGCCGACACGACGGTCAACGAACGGCCGACGGCGCATCAGCTTGCCGATATCGCCGAACGCACTGCGCAGGTCGCGCGGCGGATGGGTCATGAACCGCGCGTCGCCTTCCTCTCCTATTCGACCTTCGGCAACCCCGAGGGCAGCTGGCTCGAAAGCATCCGCGAAGCCGTGTCGATCCTCGACCAGCGGAAGCCCGCCTTCGAATATGAGGGCGAAATGGCGCCCGACGTCGCGCTCAATGAGAAGGTGATGAAAAATTATCCCTTCTGCCGCCTGTCGGGTCCGGCCAACGTCCTGATCATGCCGGGGCTACAGTCGGCCAATCTGTCGGCGAAGCTGCTGCGCGAACTGGGCGGCGGTGCGGTGATCGGCCCGATGCTCGTCGGCATGGAAAATCCGGTGCAGGTCGCGACGATGGCGTCGACGGCGTCGGATCTGGTTACGCTTGCGGTGCTCGCGGCAGGCGGGATCGCGCAATAACAAAAAGAGCGGCGGTACCTCGTGGCACCGCCGCTCTTTTGTTCGTTGCCGATATTGCGCCGGGCCTATTGCCCGGCCGGCGCCCCCGCACCCGGTGCACCGACGGCGCCAATGTTCCCGAAGATATCTTCGAAAAAGCTGCGATGGCGGCCGAGCGTCGGCGTCTTGTCGCCTTCCGGGCTGATCTTGCTCACCAGTTCGAGTCCCGTGCGATCGACCGCGGCGACATTGCCCGCAGGATCGAACCGCACGCGCAGCACCTGCTGCGCAACCGGACGCGGCTTGGCAAAGGCGAGCTGGCGCGTTTCGCGCGATACATAATAATATTCATTGTCGCTGAACTGGCCGATGAAGGTCGGGCGACCGAGCGTCTTTTCGACGGATTCGCGATTGTCGACCCCCGCCGTGATCGCCTCGGTCAGCAGCGGATCGACGACATAACCCTGCCGACCCTTGAGCTGCGCACAGCCGCTGGTGGCGACCGCGACGGCGAGCCCGAGTGCGACGAGACGCACACGCGGGACGGAAAGCGAAAGGATCGAATTCGGCATCAAATATCTCCGTTGCGCCCGCCCGCCGCCTGTCGCGGCGGTCGGCGCTGTCTCTCGCGCCTCTTAACCGCAAGCGGACAGCACGCACAAGCCGCTTGTGGCGCAGCAAAGCTTGCCACAAGCTGACTCGCGCCCCTTTTCCGCCGCGCCGAATGCGCCTAAGCGGGATGGATGATTTCGCTCCGCAAATTCTTTCGTTCCGATGTCGATCCGCGCGAGGCGCGCCGCCCGCTGTGGGACGCCGTCGTCGGCACCGCGCGCGCACCCCACTGGTACGCCAAGGGCGGCGTTCCCGACACGCTCGACGGCCGGTTCGACATGATCAGCCTCGTGATGGCGCTCGTCCTGCACCGCATCGACGAAGCACCGGACCAAGGCCTTGCCGGCGTCCAGCTCACCGAATTGTTCGTCAACGACATGGACGGCCAAATGCGCCAGATCGGCTTTGGCGACATGGTCGTCGGCAAACAGGTCGGCCGGATGATGAGTGCGCTCGGCGGACGGCTTGGCGCGTATCGCGCCGCCGATGGATCGGACGAACTCCGGCAGGCGCTCATCCGCAACCTGTGGCGCGGCGATGCACCCGCCGCCGAAGCGGGACTTGCGCATGTCATGAGCGAGGTTGCGGCGCTACGCGCAGCCCTCGCTACCACGCCGGTGGCGCAGCTGATCGCCGCCGATCGACTTCCCGGAGCGCCGGTTTGAGCGCGGCACCCGAGTTTTCGCTGGTCGTCACGCTGGCCGATGCCGCGCATGGCCGAGCCATTGCGACCGAAGCGGATGCCGACGCCCGGACGCAAATTGCCCGGAGGCTAGGCGTCATCGCGCTCGACCGCTTTGTCGTCACCGCCGAAACCCGCTCCATAGCCGGCGGGATCGGCGCGAAGGGCGAAGTGCAGGCCGACGTCGTCCAGCGTTGTGCCGCAACCGACCTGCCGGTCCCCGCCACGCTCGTCGAACCCTTTGACCTGCGCTTCCTGCGCGACGTCGATGCGCCCGTCAGCGAGGATGAAGAGATTGAGATCGGCAGCGACGATCTGGATCTGCTGCCGCTCGACGGCGACCGGATCGATATCGGCGAGGCGGCGGTACAAACGCTTTCGCTCGCGCTCGATCCCTTCCCTCGCCATCCCGACGCCGATCGCATTCTGACCGAAAAAGGCGTGCTCAGCGAAGACGCCGCGGGACCGTTCGCGGCGCTGGCGAAGCTGCGTGGGAAACCCGGCGCCTAGGGTCCGACCCTAGCGGCGCTCCTCATCCGGCACGCTTTTCGGTTCTTCGGCGATCAGGTCGGCCACGGCGGCATCGAGTCCGGGCTCGTCCTCCGCTTGCTTCCCGGCAGGCTCGGCGTCCGCTTCGGCGCCGGCCTTTGCGGCAGCAGCGGCTTTTTCGTCGCGTGTCGGCGGGAGCGCCCCGCCAAGAGCATTGGCAAGGCCGACAAGCTGCTCGCCGATCACCTTGTCGACCGCAGGCGCGATCTCTGCGACCTTGAAGCGCATATAGCCGCCGACGACATAATCGAAACGCAGCGCACTGCCCGTCGGCGTCTCCTTGATCTGGATCGTCAGCGTGCCGGTCAGCGCCTCGCCCTGAAGCGGCCCGAAGGCGCCCGAAAGACGCAGCATCCGGTTCGGGTTCGAAAAGAGGATGCGCGCATGCTGGACGCTCCCGACCCCCGATCCGCTATCGGGCAATTTCACGCAGAAACAGCCGCCCGCCTGTGAATCTAGCCAGAAG
>JAFAED010000040.1 GCA_023424275.1 Pseudomonadota bacterium
GGTTGCGCCAGGTCGCGTCCATGCCGAGTGACCAATCCCAATAGCGCCCCGTCGGCGCGACGCTGGTGCCATTGGGGCCGAGGCCGGGATTGCCGTCCGAATAGCCGATATGCGCCTTGGCCGTCAGCGGCGTTCCGCCGATCGCCAGCGCGCCATCGCCCCAGAGGTAAAGATTGTCGTCCTTTTGCCCGCGGCTGTTCGGCGCGGCCGAGACATTAGCGAGCGCATGCTGCTTGGGCGCATAAGCGACCCCGGCGGTCAGTGTCGCGGGACCCGTCGTGCCGGTGAGCTTCACATAAGGTTCGGCGAAATCCGATTCATCGGCGCCGCCCGGATACATGTACCAGACGAGACCGACATCGAGCGTTGCATTGTCGGTGACGGGAAGCTTGTAGCCGCCGATCAGGTCGAGTTCCATATTGGCGCCGCCAAACGTTCCCCAGCCGGCGAGATTCGATCCCCATACGCCCGCGTAAAGGCCGCTTTCGTGCGTCAGCGTTACGCCGCCCTGCACCGCCATCTCCTTGTCCGACTGCGACACGCCGCGAAAGCGATAGTCCGATGCGATGGTCGCCGACCCCGAGAGGGTAACGGCGGGTTTCGCTTCCTCCTGCGCGGCGGCGGCGACGGGAAGCAGGCCGGCGACGAGCGCGGCGGCGACGAAAAGATTTTTCATATGGCCCTCTTGATCAGGCCCGGGCCGGGATGGCGGGGGCTGCGTGAGGCGGTCCGACTAATTCAGCTGCGCGTTGGAAATCGAGAGCGAGAAAAGGACGATTGCATAGTGTTTTCATTACGGCAGTCCCGGCTGCCGACGCGGCGCGAGATCAGGGCGCGCGATCGAGCCTGGTCGCTCCGGCGACGTCGGGCGGCGGCAGCCTGCGCCAGCGTTCGGAAACCTCGACGGTCGCCCAGAGGCCGGACCCGACGAAGATCAACGCACTCCCTGCGCTCCCGCAGAGAAAGACGATCGCGGCCAGCAGCATCATGACCGAATTTGGTTCGCGCGCGGGCATCCCCAGAGCCATGTGGTGAAGCCGGAACGCAGTCGCCCCGCCCAGCCCCAGCAGGGCCGCGCCGCCAAGCCGCAAGCCGATATCGGCCGTCAGACTGTCATGCCATTTTTTCATGCGAAACCTCCGCGAGTGCCGAACCCGGCTCGCGAGCCGAAATCCCACCACTCAACCCAAGGCATCGAACCCCAGGGCCACAAGCGCCACGACGGCGCACATATAGACCGTCAGGAGCAGCGGCCCCTGCGCGCCCAGCCAGTCAACGATGCGGTCGCCAAGATGTGCCGGATCGGCGTCGCGGCGATCGATTCCATGTCTCGTCATCGCGCCGATTTAGGCGAGCAGGCCATTTGAAATCGAGAGGAGCGAGGCGCGATTTGCGTTGGAAATGCATATGATTGGTGCGATTTCCACCGCCGGCATCACCGGGACGCCATATCCCCGTCCGCCGCCGTCTCATGTTCGACCTTTAACCGATAGCCGATACCGAGTTCGTTGGTGATGATCTGCGGCCGCTGCGGATCCTTTTCGAGCTTCTGGCGCAGCGTGCGGATCAGAACGCGCAGATATTCGACATGATGGTCCCGCTCGTGCGGCCAAACCTCGGCCATGATCTGGTTGTGCGTGATGACGCGCCCGGGAAAGCGGGCGAGCTGCGCCAATACCGTATATTCCTTGGGCGTAAGATGCACATCCTTGCCGCCCTTGGTGACGGTCCGTGCGATCAGGTCGAGTTTGACGTCGCCGACGGTCAGACCCAGATTCCCCCCGTCGCGCGTCAGCCGATTGCGCAGCGCGACGCGGACGCGCGCGAGCAGTTCGTCGGTATCGAAGGGCTTGGTCAGATAATCGTCGGCCCCGAGATCGAGCGCCGCGACCTTCTCCTCCGTCGCATCGCGCGCCGACACGACGATCAACGTCGTCTCCGACTGCTGCTTGAAGATCGGAACCAGTTCGAGGCCGTCGCGGTCGGGAAGGCCGAGATCGAGCAAGCTGATATCGGGACGCTCGCTCCGCAGCCGATCCAGTGCCTCGCGGGCATTTTCGGCCTCGACGATTGCATAGTCGGCGCGCTCCAGCGCTGCGCGGATCAGGCGACGGATATGCAGTTCGTCGTCGACGATCAGGATTTTGTGACGCACTTTCATGACATGTCCTTGTCGATCGGGGCCGTGATGATCAGCGGCTCCGGAATGCGGATGGTGAAACAGGCGCCCCGCGGATCGTCATTGTTGCCGGCCTCGACCGAAAGGCCCATCGCCTCGGCGAAACCCTTGACGATCGCCAGGCCAAGGCCGGTCCCGTGCTTGACCCGGTCGCTGCCTTCGAGCCGCGTAAATGTTTCGAAAACGCGCTTTTCATTACCGGGCGCGATACCGGGGCCCTGGTCGATCACCGACAGTTCGATGGCGTCGGCGGTGCGCCGCGCGCGAATGGTGATCGGCGTGCCGGCGTCGGCATAGCGCCCCGCATTGTCGAGCAGGTTGATCAGGCAATGGTGGAGGAGCACGGGATCGACGCGCACCAACGGGATATTGGGCGAGATGTCGACCTTGACCTCATGCCCCGCGAGCGACGCCCGCGTGTCGTGCGCGGCGCTGGCGGCGGCGTCGAACAGGTCGGTCGCCTCGACCTTCATCGGCAGCGCGCCCGCCTCGACCCGCGCCATGTCGAGTAGGTTCGAGACGAAGCGATTCAGCCGCCGTGCCTCGACCTCGATCGTCGCCGCGAGTTCGGACGACGGGTGCCGCTGCATCTCCTGCGCGGCCGAAAGGATCGTCGTCAGCGGCGTGCGCAGGTCGTGACTGACCGACGACAGCAAGGCCGAGCGGAGCCGGTCGCGCTCGTCGACCTGCCGCGCCCGCAAATTGGCCTCTTCGAGTTCCATGCGGTCGAGCGCGATCGACGCCTGGTCGAGCAGGCTCATGAGCAGCGGCACCTGGTCCGAACGCACCGGCTCGCGCGCGTCGTCGCGCGTCAGCCCGAGGACGCCCAGCACGCCGCGCGTGGTGCGGAGCGGGTGGAAAAGCCAATCCGACGCGGTGAGCGTCGACGAGCCGCGTCCCGCAGGCTGTTCATTGTCCATCGCCCATTGCGCCGCCGCGCCTTCGATCTGTTCGAGACGGTCCTCGGGCGGAACCGCCGCGCCAAGCACCGGGCCATCGGCCGACGGCAGCAACAGCACGGTCCGGACATCGAGCAGGCGCCCCACCTCGGCGCAGATCGCCTGCATCAGCGTGTCCTGATCGGGTGCAGCGGTCAGCTGGCGTGAAAAGCTGGCGAGCGCCGCATTTTGCCGCGCGCTCGATTGCGCGAGATCGGCCTGCGCCCGGACACGCGCGGCGAACTGGCTGGTGACGACGGCAACGCCCAGAAGGACGAGGATGCTGATGACATTTTCGGGGTTGTTGACGGTCAATGTGCCCGTCGGGGGCAGGAAGAAGAAATTATAGGCGAGGCTCGCGGCAAGGCCCGCGAACAAGCCGGCACGGACGCCAAAGGTGGCGGCCGCGAACATCACGGGGATCAGGTAGAGTAACGAGATGTTGCCAAGGTCGATGACCTCGATCAGCAAACGCCCGAGCGCGGTGATCGCCGCGACCATCGCCAGCGACCAGATATAATCCGACGGTTTGCCCCAGCGCCCCGGAACGGCGACCGCGCGGCGCCCGGCCGCCTTCGCCTCGGGTTCGCCCGGCAGGACGTGCACCGCCACATCGTCGATCGTCCGCACCAGCTGGTCGACGACCGAACCGTGACGCATCTCAAACCACCAGGGCCGCGCCGATTTGCCGATCACGATCTGCGTCGCCCGCGCATCGCGGGCAAAGGTCTGCAAGCCTTCGACGACGCTCGCCGCCGGGACGGTCGCGGTCGAAGCGCCGAGCCTTGAAGCGAGCGCCAGCGTGTCGGCGAGCTGTTTGCGGTCGTCGTCGGTCAGCGACCGGCTGCGCCGCGTCTCGATATAGAC
>JAFAED010000053.1 GCA_023424275.1 Pseudomonadota bacterium
TGCCCGATACGCTCGCCGAGCGGATCGAGGCGTTTCGCGCCACCGGCAATATCCTGTTCGAACCCGGCGACCTGTTCGGGCCGACGAACTGGCATGCGGTGCTGACGGGGCAGGGTGTGCGCCCGCAAAGCTGGCATCCGATCGCCGACGGGCTGTCCGACGCCGAGCTTGCGTCACGCCTCGCGATCCTGCGCGGGCGGGTCGCGGAGCAGCTCGCCGAACTGCCCCCGCACATCGACTATCTGCGCAGCTTAGCCGTTTAGCTCCGCGACGACGTCATAGGCGTCGCCGCGATAAAAGCTTTGGGTGAACTCGGCGGTCCGTCCGTCGGGTAGGAAACCGCGCCGTTCGATGAACAGGCCGGGCATGCCTGCCTCGATCCCCAGCACTTCGGCCTGTTCGGGTGAAAAGGCGATCGCGCGCAGTCGCTGCAACGCGCGCACCGGCAAATGCCCCGCGGCTTCGAGCGCTTCATAAAGCGAGGCGCCGACGGCCTCGACCGACGGCAGGCAATAGGCCGGGATGGTCGCATATTCGAGCGCCATCGAGGTGTCGTCGGCATAACGGATGCGATGGAAACGATAGACGAGCGAACCCGGCGACAGGCCGAGCGACAAGGCCTCTTCGGGCGTTACGGCGCCCGCGGTCTTGCTGACCCATTCGCTGTGCGGCTTGCGTCCGCGCGACTTCATATCCTCCGAAAAGGAGGTGAGCTTGGAAAAGCTCTTCTCGACGCGCGGCCGGGTGACGAAGGTTCCGGCGCCCCGCCGGCGTGTCACGATCCCGTCGGCGACGAGTCCGTCGATCGCCTTGCGTACCGTGATGCGCGACACGTCGAATTCCTCGGCCAGATCGCGCTCGGTCGGGATCGCCTCTTCGGCTTTAACCACCTGCCCCTCGATCGCGTCGCGCAGGATCTTCTGGAGCTGAAGGTAGAGCGGTGTCGGGTCGTCCTTCTGGAGCGGACCCACGCGTTCGATCAATGACAAGGACGATGCTCCACACGATTTCACCGGCGTGGCCGGTCGATAGGACCAGCCATAGCGCAGCATGTGTTGCATTGGTATCCTTGCGTCAACCTTGTTGCGAATTATTCGCGCGCTATGCCGCGTCGGATCGCACCCGTCAGCGCGTGATCGGGGGTGTCTTGCGATAATTCCCAGACCATCACGCCGCCGCCTTTTTCGGCGACAAGGCGCGACTTCTTCTCGATCGTCGCGGGGCTGTTGTGCGTGATGTAGCGGCACCCGGCGCACCTATCGCCGATCACATCGACTTTGGTCGCATCTTTGCCATATGCCGCAACGAGATCGCGATAAGACCAATTCGCCTTTTCGCCGCCGAATCCATAGCCGTAAAAGGGCACGCCCAGGATGAGTCGCTCGCGCGGCACGCCGCGGGCAAGCCACAGGTCGAGATCGCGAACCGCCATGTCATAATGGCTGTGCTCGGCGCCCGCCTCGCCCCAACTCGGCCCGATCGCGTCATAGGACATGATGTTGACCAGGTCGAAATAGGGAATGGAGCTGATGGGGATCATCCCGCCCTCATAGGATGCGGTGGCGCAGGTCAGCAGCTTGCCGCGCGCCTTCATCGCGTCGGACAGCGCGACGATGAAGGGCGTATAGTCGCCCGCGCGATCGATCTCGGTGAGCAATTGCCCCTCGATATCGATATCGACGCCGTCGAGCCCCAGCGTGTCGGCGAGTTCGACCAGCGCGGCGACCGTCGCGGCGCGGCGCTCGGGCGCGAGCAGCGCCTTCCAGTCGCCCGAACAGCCGGGAATGACGCCGCCCGCGGTGGAGATCAGGACCTTGCCGCCGCTCGCTTGCAGCCGCGTCACCGTTTCTCGCAGCGTTTCGACCGACAGGTTGGCGCCCGTCTCGTCGCCCATGCAGGTCATCCGTCCGTCACGGGCGAAGCGTCCCTCGGCATCGGGATTGGCAAAGGACAGGTTGAAATGGGTGAAGGACGAAAGGTCGGTGCGCGCGATCGACAGGTCGAGCCCCTTGAACGCCGCAAGATAGCCGACCACAACGGGGCGCGGCCCTTCGGTGGCGGTTGCGACGGGCGATAATACTAATGTAAAACCAATCAGGATCGATGCGATGAACCGAAAAGCACGAATATCCGTCATTTTGCCATTTATCCTTTCAATTCCGTCGAATCCGAAAGGCGTTGACCCGCCCGCGACTGCATGACAAATTAGATACAAATTGTCGAGCGGGAGAAAGTGGATGCGGGTAGCGGGTTGGACGGCGATGGCAATGGCGGCTTTGGCCGCGCCGCAGGCGTTGGCGGCGGAAGCGCCGTCACAGGCGTCGCTCGATCGCCTCGCCGATACGCTCGGCTATCAGCTCACGATGGTCGACAACCGTCCGGCGTGCCCGACCGGCATCGATGCCTGTTTCCTGTCGACGATCACGCTGACGATCCCCGAAACGCTGCCCGCCGATGTGCCGACCAAGGGGCTCTCGCTCTATTTCAGCTTCGTCAATCGCCTGCCGCTCGTCGAAAGCGATATCTTTACGCACCGGCTGATCAACGGTGACGTCCAGCAACTGATGCTGAAGCCCGGCGCGACGCTGCGCCCGGGTTCGACGCATGAAATCAAGCTGTGGGGTGTCGGCTCGAATTTCTCGAAAGCGTTCGGCATGCCCAATGCCTATCTCGTCGCCGACGGGTTGCAGGCGCGGACGATCGCGGCGACGCGCGCGGTGATCGATCCCGAGACGGGGCATGAAATCCTGCCCTTCGTCGCGCCGATGACCGACGAAGAACGCCTTGCGACCAAGAGCGACGCCGACAAGACGCGCTGGCTGACCGCCGAGCGTGCCTTCGCCGTGCAGGCGGACCGCCTCGCGCCCGAGGCAAAAGGTGTCGTCATCCTGCCGAAGCCGGCGAGGGCGGAGCAGGGCAAGGGCAAGGCGGTCGACCTCACGCGCGGCGTCGCGCTGACGCTGAACGGGGTCGAGCGCAGCGCGGTCGCACCTGCGCTGGCAGCGCTTGGTGCGTCCGACGGCGCATTGCCGCTCGCGATCCGCATCGATCCGGCGGCGGTGGCGAAACCCGAGGGTTATGTCCTTGATGCCAAGGCATCGGGCATCGCGATCACCGCGCATGATGCTGCCGGCGCGAGCCACGCCTTGCGCTCGCTGGCGCAGCAGGCGGCGTTCGAAAAGGGCAGGCTGACCCCGCTGCGCGTCGAGGATGCGCCCGAATATGGTTTCCGCGGTCTCCACATCGACCTCGGCCGGAACTTCCACAGCCGCGACGAGATTTTGAAGCTGGTCGAGGCGATGGCGGCGTACAAGCTCAACAAGCTCCACCTCCATCTCGCCGAGGACGAAGGCTGGCGCATCGAGATTCCAGCGCTTCCCGAACTCGCCGAAATCGGCTCGAAGCGCTGTCACGACCCGTCGGAGCAGACCTGTATCCTGCCGCAGCTCGGCGCCGGTCCCGACGGCACGGGCAGCGTCAACGGCTATCTGACGGCGGCCGACTATGTCGCGATCGTCGAAGCCGCCACGGCACGCCAGATCGAGGTGATCCCGTCGATCGACATGCCCGGCCACAGCCGCGCGGCGATCAAGGCGATGGAGGTCCGCCACGCGCGCCTGACCGCGGCGGGCAAAAAGGCCGAGGCGGACGAATATCGCCTGATCGACCCCGCCGACATCACCGAATATCGCAGCATCCAGAATTACAGCGACAACACGCTCAACGTCTGCATTCCCGCGACCTATCGCTTCGTCGATACCGTCGTCGATGCGCTCGCCGCGATGCATAAACAGGCGGGCGCGCCGCTCAAAACCTTCCACCTCGGCGCCGACGAGACGGCGGGGGCGTGGATCAAATCGCCGGCGTGCAAGGCGATGATTGCCGAAAATGGCGGCGATGCAGGCAAGCTTACCCCGCGCTTCATCGAGCGCGTAACCGCCAGCCTCGCGGCCAAGGGCCTGCGTACCGGCGGCTGGAGCGACGGCATGGGCCACACCGAAACCGCAGCCATGCCGAAAGAGCCGCATCTGGTGCAGACCAATATCTGGGGCGTGCTCCACACCGGCGCGATCCGTGAGGCGCACGACCAGCTTAATCGCGGCTGGGATGTGGTGCTGTCGATCCCCGATCTCGGCTATTTCGACATGCCCTATGCGCCGCATCCCGACGAGGGCGGTTACGACTGGGCCTCGCGCGGCGTCGATCCGTATCAGGTCTATGGCTTCATGCCCGACAATCTGCCCGCCAATGCCGCGACGATCCGCAACATCTATGCCGAGGGCAAGGCGATTGAGGACAAGCCCGTCTTGGCACCCGGCCACCGCGTCGCGGGGTTGCAGGCGCAGCTCTGGAGCGAGACGATCCGCACCGATGCGCAGGTCGATTATATGCTGTTCCCGCGCCTGCTCGCGCTGGCCGAGCGGGCCTGGGCGCCTGCACCCTGGACTCCCGCCTATCAGGCGGGCGTCAGCTATGAATGGGGCGACCGCCGGGTCGACGCGGCAAAGCTGAAAACCGGGTGGCAGGATTTCGCGGGACGCGTCACGGCGCAATTGCCGACGCTCGAAAAGATCGGAGTCGCCTATCGCGTCGCGCCGCCGGGCGCGCGCATCGCGAACGGCCGGCTCGAGGCGAATAGCATGTTCCCCGGCACCGCGATCGAATATCGGGTCGAGGGCGGTGCGTGGACGCGCTATGCCGGACCCATCGCGGTCAGCGGCGCGGTTGACCTCCGCAGCCGTTCCGCCGACGGCAAGCGTGCCAGCCGGACGGTTCGGGTCGAACCGGCCCGCTGAGGGCAGGGGAGACGAAGTGAACGCCAGCCTCGAAGAAATCGCCGGGGACGACCGTGCCGCGATCGCGCGCGCGGTTGCGGCGGGCGATCGTCCGGTCATCCTTCGCGGCATCGCAGCCGACTGGCCTGCCGTCGCGGCCGCGCGCGAAGGCGACGAAGCGATCGCCGGCTATCTCGCCATGCGTGACAATGGAAAACCGCTGACCGTGCTCGTCGGCCTGCCCGAAACCGGCGGCCGCTATTTCTATTCGGACGATATGCGCGGCGTGAATTTCCGCAGCGAAAAAATGTCGATGGCGACGCTCGTCGAACGTCTCGTCGCGCTGCGCGACTCTGCCGACGCACCCAGTCTCTACGCCGGGTCGACGCCGACGCCCGAGAGCGTCGCGAGCTTTGCCGCCGAAAATCCGCTGCCGCTCGATACCGGCGTCGATCCGCGCATCTGGGTCGGCAACGCCAGCCGCATTGCCCCGCATTACGACATGGCGGCGAATATCGCGGTCGTCGTCGCGGGCCGCCGGCGCTTCACGCTGTTCCCACCCGAGCAGATCGTGAACCTTTATGTCGGCCCTGTCGAACGCACGATCGCGGGTCAGCCGACGAGCATGGTCGATCCCGACCATCCCGACCATGCGCGCTACCCCCTCTATGCCGAGGCCGAGCGCCACAAGCTGGTTGCCGATCTGACGCCCGGCGACGCCATCTATATGCCGCCGATGTGGTGGCATCATGTGCGCAGCGAGGGGGCGCTGAACGTCCTCGTCAACTACTGGTTCGGGCAGCGGCAGGACCGTTTTCCCTTTGCCGCGCTGATGCTCGCGATGCACTCGATCCGCGAGCTTCCCGATGCCGAGCGTGCCGCGTGGAAAAGCTGGTTCGACCATTATGTCTTCGGCGCGGGCGCGACGCACGCGGTCGACCATCTGCCGCCGCATGCGCAGGGCGTGCTCGGCC
>JAFAED010000081.1 GCA_023424275.1 Pseudomonadota bacterium
ATCATGTCCATCATCGCGCTGACCGCTTCGGCGCGGAACAGGCCGAGCCAGGCGCTTTCGGGCGCGCCGACGAAGCGGTCGCCATATTCGGTCGCCAGCCGGCCCGCGACGGGGATCAGATAGTCACCCGGATAGAGACCTTCGGGGATGGCGCCGACATCTTCGCCCAGCGCCTCGCGGTACCGCATGTGCACCGACCGCGCGAGCACGTCGACCTGCGCGCCGGCGTCGTTGACATAATATTCGCGGATCACCTGATGCCCCGCATATTCGAGCAGCGCCGCCAGAGCATCGCCGACGACGGCGCCGCGGCAATGGCCGACGTGCATGGGTCCGGTCGGGTTCGCCGAGACATATTCGACGTTGACGCGCCGCCCCTGCCCCATCGTCGAGCGGCCATAGTCGGCGCTTTCGCTGAAGATCAGCGCCAGCTCGTCGCGCCAGCTGTCGTCGGCCAGCCGCAGGTTGATGAACCCCGGTCCCGCGACACTCGCCTCGGTCACTTCGGCCAGCGCGCCAAGCTCGACGACGAGCAGGTCGGCGAGCGCGCGCGGGTTCATGCCTGCGGGCTTCGCGAGCACCATCGCGGCGTTGGTCGCGACGTCGCCGTGCGCAGGGTCGCGCGGCGGCTCGACGCTGATCGCGCTACGGTCGAGGCCCGAGGGCAAGGCATCACGGGCGGCCAGCGCATCGAGCGCGGTACCGATATGGTCGGAAAAACGGCTGAACAGGGTCACGGGACGGGCCTATCTTCGAACGGAGAAAGTCTTGCGCGCGCCCTATAACAGCTTGGCGCACGCGAAAAGCCCTGCGTCACCGGGCGGCGCGCAGGGCGTGAAGAGGCGAACGGCGCCGAAGCGCCGCCGCGCATCCTATCGTCGCACGTTATATTCGAGCTGATCCTGCGTCAGCTGGAAGCCGACGAGCAGTTCGAAGCTCGCGCGCTGCACCGCCGCGCGCACTTCGGGCACGCTCAGCGGATCGACTGCGGCGTCCTGGTCGCCCGCCTTGCGCTTGCGCGTGATGCGTTCCTGGATATCGGCGGGCAAGGTTGCCGCCGCGCGGTCGACATAGGCCGAGGCCTGCGCGCGGCCGGTGCCGCGGACCTGCCCCTCGGGGAAGGTGATCGCAACATTGCCAAGCCGCTTTGCGACGACGACCGTGCCGCCCTGCAGGACTGTGGCATAATAGGGCAGCGTCACGGTGCGTGCCGGCCCGGCATCGCGGCGCGTCGCGACGACATCGAAATTCACGAGCTGATAGACTTTCTCGCTGCCCGTATCGTTGCACTGCGGCACGACATTGGTCATCGCGGCGACGATATCGATCGCGCTCGCATCGCGGCTCGTCGCCGGATCGAACAGCGTAACGTCGCCGGTGTGCAGCGGCACGGCCACCGCAGGGCAGGCGCTGCGGGTCGCGGTGATGCCGACCCCGCCACTCACGTCGATTTCATTGTCCTTTGCGCACCCCGCCACCGTCGCCATGGCTGCCGTACCACACAGCACGGTCAGGAATTTACGCGACGGGAACGAAATGGACATCATGATAATCGGGCTTTCCAAACAGGCGCACTGACTGGCGTCGGGACGGTGATCCCGCTTCATGCGCGCCGCTTCTTATCGGTGCGATGAACAAGGCGCAACACAGACGAAGCGGCTTTACCGCAACGCGCCTGCTGCGCTAGAGCGCGCGAATTATGAACGCTCCCCATCCGATGACCCACGCGCACGGCAGCGAAGCGGCGAAACTCAAGGTTTTGATCGCGGCTCCCCGCGGCTTTTGCGCCGGGGTGGACCGGGCGATCCGCATCGTCGAACTCGCGCTCCAGAAATATGGGGCGCCGGTCTATGTCCGACACGAAATCGTCCACAATCGCTATGTCGTGGACTCGTTAAAGGCCCAAGGCGCGATTTTCGTCGAATCGCTCGACCAGGTCCCCGACGGCGTGCCGGTCGTATTCAGCGCGCACGGCGTGCCCAAGGCGGTCCCGGCAAAGGCCGAGATGCGCGGCCTCGACTATATCGATGCGACCTGTCCGCTGGTGTCGAAAGTGCATCGCCAGGCCGAACGCGCGCACGAGGGCGGACGCCATATCGTCTTTGTCGGGCATGCCGGACATCCCGAGGTTATCGGGACGCTGGGCCAGTTACCCGAAGGGGCGATGACGCTGGTCGAATCGGTCGACGATGTGGCCGCCCTGTCGCCCCCAGACCCCGACATGCTGTCCTTCCTGACGCAGACCACGCTGTCGGTCGACGACACGCGCGACATCATCGCCGCGCTTCAGCATCGCTTTCCGTCGATCAGCGGACCGCGCGGCGAGGATATCTGCTACGCGACGTCGAACCGGCAGGAAGCGGTCAAGGCGATCGCCGGCGAATGCGACCGTATGATCGTGATCGGCGCCCCCAATAGTTCGAACAGCCTGCGCCTCGTCGAGGTTGCCGAACGCCTCGGCACGCCGGCGCATCTCGTCCAGCGGGGCAGCGACGTCGATCCGGCCTGGTTCGACGATATCGCGACCCTCGGCGTCACCGCGGGGGCCAGCGCACCCGAGACGCTGGTTCGCGAAGTCATCGACGCGGTTGCGGCGGTTCGCCCCATTATCGAGGATGTCGTCGTTACCGCCGAGGAAAATATGGTCTTCAAATTGCCGCGCGGCCTCGAACCGGCGACAAGCTGATGGCTGTCTATACGCACGTCGAACCCGGCGACCTCGCGGCGCTCGTCGCCCGGTACGACATCGGCACCGTCGTGTCGTGCAAGGGGATCGCCGAAGGCGTCGAAAACAGCAATTTCCTGCTCGAAACGACGGGCGGACGCTTCATCCTGACGCTCTATGAAAAACGCGTCAGCGAGGGCGACCTGCCCTTCTTCGTCGACCTGCTGAACCATCTTGCCGGACAGGATTGTCCCGTTCCGGCGATGATCCGCGACCGGGCGGGTGTCGCGATCCAGCAGGTTTCGGGGCGCGCAGCCTGTATCATCCAGTTCCTGCCCGGCATTTCGCTGACGCAGCCGACGCCCGCACAGTGCGAGGCCGCGGGTGC
>JAFAED010000127.1 GCA_023424275.1 Pseudomonadota bacterium
CATCCACACCGCGCCCGACCGCTATATCTCGGCGAACCCGCATTTCGCCAAATCGGCGCTCGCGCGCTACACGCCCGCCGACTTCATCGAACTGGTCGACCGCTACGGCATCGCCCATCACGAAAAAACGCTCGGCCAGCTCTTCTGCGACGGCTCGGCGAAGCAGATCGTCGCGATGCTGCTCGAGGAATGTGCCAAGGGCGCCGTTGACGTGCGCTGCGGCCAGCCGGTCGGCGATGTCACCCATGCGGATGGCAAATTTGGCGTGGTCTTCGGCGAACAAGCCTTCGCCGCCCCCAACCTCGTCATCGCAACCGGCGGCCCGTCGATCCCGAAAATGGGCGCGACCGGCTTCGCCTATGATCTCGCGCGCCGGTTCGGCCTCAAGGTCGTCGAGCCGCGCCCCGCACTCGTCCCGCTGACGCTCGGCGGCGACGATGTCCTGTTCCGTGATCTTTCGGGCGTGGCGACCCCGGTCGAGGCCCGCGCGGGCAAGGCGGCCTTCCGCGAAGCCGCGCTGTTCACGCACAAGGGCCTCTCCGGCCCCGCGATCCTGCAGGTCAGCAGCTATTGGCGCCACGGCGAACCGGTCCTGATCGACTTCCTGCCCGACGCCACGCCCGGCTGGCTGGTCGATACCAAGCGCGCAAAGCCCCGCGCGACGCTCGCCTCGGCCATCGCCCTGCCCGACCGCCTTGCGCAGACGCTCGCCGAACGGCTTGCGCTTCCCGGCGAACTCGGCGCGCTCACCGACCGCAAACTTGCTGAGGCGGAGGCGCAGCTTGCGCGCTGGCCCTTCCGTCCGAACGGGACCGAGGGCTATGCCAAGGCCGAGGTCACGGTCGGCGGAATCTCGACCGCAAACCTGTCCTCGCAAACAATGATGGTCAAAAGCGTGCCGGGACTGTATGCGGTCGGCGAAGCCGTGGATGTCACCGGGTGGCTGGGCGGCTATAATTTCCAATGGGCTTGGGCCAGCGGACACGCTGCGGGCCAGGCGCTTTAGGAAAAACCCACATATTTCCTCGTCATGCTGAACCCGTTTCAGCATCTATGACCCAATTCCTCGGACCCAGGCGACAGACCTGAGCCGAATCCCGGGCGGCGGAGAACGAAACCACGGCGCTTTTGCCGTTCAGGATAAGAAGAACAAAATGCCTTTCGAAAATCTTTCCCCCGTCCTTTCGGACGCCCTTACCGCGCGCGGCTATGAATCGCTCACTCCCGTTCAGGCGCACGTCACCGAAACCGAAGCCAAGGGCCGCGACCTGCTCGTCTCAGCACAGACCGGCTCGGGCAAGACCGTCGCTTTCGGCCTTGCGATGGCCGACGAGCTGATCGAGGACGGCCGCCTGCCCTTTGCGACCTCGCCCCTCGCGCTGATCATCGCCCCCACACGCGAACTCGCGCTGCAGGTCAGCCGTGAATTGAGCTGGCTGTACGGCAAGGCCGGCGCACGCATTGCAACCTGCGTCGGCGGCATGGACGCCAGCAAGGAACGCCGCAATCTCAGCCAGGGCGTTCATATCGTCGTCGGCACCCCGGGGCGCCTGCGCGATCATCTCGAACGCGGCGCGCTCGACCTCGAGGCGCTGCGCGTCGCCGTGCTCGACGAGGCCGACGAGATGCTCGACATGGGCTTTCGCGACGATCTCGAGGAAATTCTCGACGGCACCCCCGAAACGCGCCGTACCTTGCTGTTCTCGGCCACGCTTCCCAAACCGATCGTCCAGCTCGCCAAACGCTATCAGCAGGATGCGCTGCGCATCTCGACCGTCGGTGAGGACCGCGGCCATGGCGACATCGCCTATCAGGCGGTGACCGTCGCCCCTGCCGATATCGAGGGCGCGGTGATCAACCTGCTCCGCCTCCACGAAGCCGAAACCGCGATGCTGTTTTGCGCCACGCGCGACAATGTCCGCCGCCTGCACGCCAGCCTGATCGAGCGCGGTTTTGCCGCCGTCGCGCTGTCGGGCGAGCATAGCCAGAACGAACGCAACCACGCTTTGCAGGCGCTGCGCGATCGCCGCGCCCGCGTCTGCGTCGCGACCGACGTTGCGGCGCGCGGCATCGATCTGCCGACGCTCAGCCTCGTCATCCACGTCGAAATCCCGCGCGATGCCGAGACGCTCCAGCACCGTTCGGGCCGCACCGGCCGCGCGGGCAAAAAGGGCACCGCGGTCATCATCGTCCCCTATCCGCGCCGCCGCCGCGTCGACGGCATGCTGCGCGGCGCCCGGATCAACGCCGAGTGGATGGACGCCCCGACCGCCGCCGACGTACGCGCACGCGACCAGGAGCGGCTGATCGAGAAATTGCTCGCCCCCGTCGAGCATGAGCCCGAGGATATCGAACTCGCGCAGCGCCTGATGGCCGAACGCAGTGCCGAGGACATCGCGGCGTCGCTCGTCCGCGCCCACCGCGCGCTTATGCCCCCGCCCGAGGACCTGCTCGACAACGGCCCGCGCGGCCGCGACAGGCCCGAACGCGGCGAGCGCGGCGAGCGGTTCGAACGCCCGGAACGCGGCGCCGCCGACCGCCGCGAAGGCTTCGAGGACAGCGTCTGGTTCCGCCTCAATATCGGCCGCCACCAGAATGCCGACCCGCGCTGGATCCTGCCCCTGCTCTGCCGCCGCGGCCATGTGAGCAAGAATGAGATCGGCGCGATCCGCATCGGTCCCAAGGAAACGATGTTCAACATCCCGCGCGGCATTGCCGACCGCTTCATGGAAGCCGTGCAGCGCAGCGCCAACGCCGATGGCGAGGATGACAGCGGCGTGGCGATCACGCCCGCGCCCGACGGCCCGACCTATCCGCCGCGCCGCGACAAGGGCGGCCATGGGGGTCCGCGCGATGCAGGCCCGCGTGGCCCTCGCGGTCCGATGCGCGCTGGCCCCGGCGGCGACCGCGGCCCGCGTGGCCCCGGTGGTCCGGGCGGCAACACCGACCGCTACAAGCCCAAGCCTTACGGCCAGCGCAGCCCGCGCCGGCCCAAATGAGCTGATCCCCTCCCCTTTGCGGGAGGGGCTTTCACCGCACCGCCCTTGCGCTCTGCTGTCCGGCCCACCAGATGGACCGGACAGCAGGAGAGCGGCGCATGCGAGCAATCGAAGCCTTTATCGAAAGCCAGGGCGGACCCGAGGTCATCGACTGGCGCGAGGTGACGCTCGGCGAGCCGGGCCCCGGCCAGGTGCTGCTCCGCCAGACCGCGGTCGGGCTCAACTATCTCGACACCTATCACCGCGACGGCACCTATCCCGTCCCGCTGCCAAGCGGCCTCGGCGTCGAATCGGCGGGTGAAGTGATCGCGGTCGGCCCCGACGTCCACGGCTTCCAGCCCGGCGACCGCGCCGCGACCTTCGGCCCCGAACGCAATGCCTATGCCAGCGCGCGGCTCGTCAGCGCGGCCTCCCTGTTCAAACTCCCCGCTGCTATAGAGGACGAAACCGCCGCCGCCGCGCTGCTGAAAGCCTGCACGGTCGAGATGCTTGTCGAGCGCTGCGCGAAGGTCGAGGCCGGTTCGACCGTCCTCGTCCATGCCGCCGCGGGCGGGGTCGGGCTGATCCTCGTCCAGTGGCTGAAGGCGATCGGCGCAACCGTCATCGGCACCGTCAGCACCGAAGCCAAGGCGCACGCCGCGCGCGAAGCCGGCGCCGACCATGTGCTGATGTACAAGGCCGACGATGTCGGGGCGCATGTCCGCGAAATCACCGACGGTCAGGGCGTCCCCGTTACCTTCGACGGCATCGGCATGGCGACTTGGGACGTGTCCTTGAAAGCCACTGCGCGGCGCGGGCTGATCGTCAGCTATGGCAATGCCGGCGGCCCGGTCACCGGCGTCAACCTCGGCATCCTCGCGCAGCACGGCTCGCAGTTCGTCACGCGCCCAACCTTGTTCGATTATTATCTCCACCCCGGCGAACGCGCCACCGGCGCCGCGCGCGTGTTCGAGATGATCGAGAGCGGCGCGGTGCAGATCACCGTCGGCCAGCGCTACGGGTTGCAGGATGCCGCCCGCGCGCACGCCGATTTGCAGGCCGGGCGGACGACGGGATCGACGTTACTGATTCCCGAGCATAGCTAAACCCCTCCCGGAAGGAAGGGGAGCAATCATGCCTTTAACCGCTCCGCATGCCAGGCGACATGCTCGGCCATGAAGGTCGAGATGAAATAATAGCTATGGTCGTAGCCCGGCTGCATGCGGATCTCGGCCTTCTGCCCGGCGCGCTCGCACGCCGCGACGAGCAATTCGGTCTTGAGTTGTTCGGCAAGGAAATTGTCGGCATCGCCCTGATCGACGAGCAGGTCGGGCACGCGCAGCCCCTGATCGAGCAGCGCGCACGCATCATAGGCGTGCCAATCCTCGCGGTCGTCGCCGAGATAACCGCCGAGTGCCTTTTCGCCCCACGGGCATTGCGACGGCGCGACGATCGGCGAAAAGGCCGACACCGAACGAAAGCGATCCTGATTGCGCAGGCCAATGGTCAGCGCGCCATGCCCGCCCATCGAATGGCCGGTGATCGCCTGCCGCGTCAGGTCGGCGCTCGCGAAGTTGCGGAGGATGAGCGACGGCAGCTCATCCTCGATGTACGAGCGCATCCGGTAATGTTTCGCCCACGGCTCCGCGGTCGCATCGACATAAAAGCCCGCGCCGAGACCGAAGTCGTACGCCGCATCGGGATCGTCGGGCACACCCTCGCCGCGCGGACTGGTGTCGGGCGCGATGAAGATCACGCCATGCTCGGCGCAGGCGGCGCGATACTCGCCCTTCTCCATCACATTGGCGTGGGTACAGGTCAGCCCCGACAGATACCAAAGCACGGGCAGCTTCGCGCCCGGTTCGTGATCGGGCACGAAGACCGCAAAGCTCATGTCGGTGCCGGTGGTCGTGCTGGCGTGCTTATACACACCTTGCGTGCCGCCATGGCTGCGAACGGTAGAGACGGTTTCGATGGTCATGCGGGTTCCTGTACGGGGATGGACGCGACGACGGGCTGATGCCCCCAATGACGCAAGAGGTCGAGGATCACTGCCCCCGGCAGGCCGAGCGTCGCGGTGTTGCGGAGCGGATGCACGTTGACCGTGTCGGCCCCCGCG
>JAFAED010000440.1 GCA_023424275.1 Pseudomonadota bacterium
ACCATATATCAAGAAAGAGCGCCATCCGGCCGTTCTCATTTCAAAGGGTCCTCTCCTTGCCCGACGCCCAACGACAATCGCCGAACGTGGCGATCGCCGCCCATAATGTGACGCTCACGCTTGGAAGCGACAAGGCCCCGGTTGAAATTTTACGCGGCGTCGACCTCGAGGTCGAAGCCGGCACCTCGGTCGCACTGCTCGGCCCGTCGGGATCGGGCAAAAGCTCGCTGATGGCGGTCCTCGCCGGTCTCGAGCGCGCCAACGGCGGAAGCATCAATGTCGCCGGGCTCGATTTCGCTACGATGGACGAGGATGATCTGGCGCGCGCGCGGCGCGGCCGCATCGGCATCGTGCTCCAGGCCTTCCACCTGCTGCCGACGATGACCGCGCTCGAAAATGTCGCCGTGCCGCTCGAACTCGCCGGCATCGCCGATCCGTTCGGCCGCGCCGCCGCCGAACTCGAAGCCGTCGGGCTCGGGCACCGCCTGACGCACTACCCCGCGCAGCTTTCGGGCGGTGAGCAGCAACGCGTCGCGATCGCGCGCGCGATGGCAAGCTCGCCCGCGATCATCTTTGCCGACGAGCCGACGGGCAATCTCGACACCGCGACCGGCCAGTCGATCATCGACCTGATCTTCGCGCGCCGCGCTGCATTGGGCGCGACCTTGCTCATCATCACCCACGACCCCGAACTCGCCGAGCATTGCGACCGCGTCGTCGTGATGCACGACGGCAAGATCGAAGAGCGGGCCGCCTAAGTGCTGCCCCTCGCCTCCCTCTGGCGTATCGCGCGCCGCGACCTTGCGACGCGTATCCGGGGGCTTCGCCTCCTCGCCGTCTGCCTATTCCTCGGCGTCGCGACGCTCGCGGCCATCGGCAGCCTGACGCGCGGCATCACCTCCGAACTCGAAGTGCGCGGGCAGACGATCCTTGGCGGCGATATCGAATTCAGCCTGCCGCAGCGCGAGGCCACCGCCGAAGAAATGGCGGGCTTCCGCCGCGTCGGCACGCCCTCGGCGACCGTGCGGCTGCGCGCGATGGCGAACGATCCCGACGGCGAGGCTTTGCTGTCCGAGCTGAAGGCCGTCGACGGCGCCTACCCGCTTTATGGAACGATGCGGCTGGAAAGCGGCGCACGCAAAGGCCCGCCGCCCCCTGGCAGCATCTGGATCGGTAAGGACCTCGCCTCGCGGCTCGAGCTGAAGGTCGGCGAGCGCGTCAAGTTCGGCGAGACCAGCTTCCTGATCGACGGCGTGATCGCCGAGGAGCCCGACCGGCTGGGCGAGGGCTTCACGCTCGGCCCCGTCGCGATCATCGGGCTTGCCGACCTGCCCGCGACGCGGCTGATCCAGCCGGGCAGCTTGTACGAAAGCAAATATCGGGTCCGCTTGCCCGATAGCGCCAATCCCGAAGCGGTCGGCAAGGCACTGACGGCAGAATTCCCCGATGCGGGCTGGGACATTACCGACAGCAGCAACGGGGCTCCCGGCACGCGGCGCTTTATCGAGCGCATGGGTCAGTTCCTGTCGCTCGTCGGATTGGCCGCGCTGGTGATCGCCGGGATCGGCGTCGGCAATGGCGTCGCGAGCTATCTCGCAGGCAAGCGCCCCGGGCTTGCGACGCTGAAGGTGCTCGGCGCCGACAGCGCCACGGTGGCGCGCATTTATGGCCTGCAGATCCTGGCGGTCGCGGCGGTGTCGATCGTCGCGGGGTTGATCGTCGGCGCGCTCGCGCCCGCTATCATCGGCGCGATTGCGGGCGATGTGCTGCCGGTCAAACCCGGCGTCGCCATCTATCCGCTGCCGCTGGCGGTCAGCGCCGCCTATGGCCTGCTGATCGCCATCGCCTTCGCCCTGCCCCCGCTTGCGGCGACACGCCATGTTCCCGCCGCAGGACTCTATCGCGCAACAGTCAGCGGCGCGGCGCGGGTCGACCGGCAGACCGTGCTCGCGGTCGCTGCGGCGCTCGCCGCGATCATCGCGCTCGCCGTCGGCACCGCGCGCGAGCCGCTGTTCGCGCTCGGTTTCATCGGGGCGGCGATCGGATTGCTCCTCATCCTCGTCGGGCTAGGCTGGCTGGTACGCCGCACCGCGAGCCGCCTGCCGCGCCCCAAACGCCCGCTGTTCCGTCTCGCGCTCGCGAACCTCCACCGCCCCGGCGCCGCAACGGGTGCGCTCGTCGTCGCGCTCGGCCTCGGCCTCACGCTGTTCGTGACGCTTGCGGCGATCCAGACGAGCATCACCGCCGAAATCCAGTCGACCGTGCCGCAGCGCGCGCCGAGCTTCTTCGTGCTCGACGTTCCGCGCACCGAAACTGCGCGCTTCCGGACGATGGTGAAGGGCGCCGACTCCAAAGCCGAGATCAACATGATCCCCGCGCTGCGCGGCAGTGTCACCGAATTTGCGGGGCAACGCGTCGACGAGCTTGCCGAGCTTCCCGAGGGCGCCTGGGTGCTGCGCGGCGACCGCGGGCTGACCTACAGCCCAATCCTCCCCAACGGCAGCGAACTCGTCGGCGGTGAATGGTGGGCAGCCGACTATAAGGGGCCGCCGCTGGTCAGCGTCGAACAGGAGGTCGCGGCATCGCTCGGCCTGAAACTCGGCGATACGCTGTCGGTCAATGTTCTGGGGGTCGAGGTGCAGGCAAAGGTCGCCTCGTTCCGCACCGTTAACTGGGACAATTTCGGGCTCAACTATGTGCTGGTCTTTTCGCCCGGCACCTTCGACGCGGCGCCGCATAATATGGTCGCGACCGTCGCAGTCGGGCCCGAGGCCGAAACCGCGCTGTCGCGCAGCATTCCGCGCGCCTTTCCCTCGGCCTCGCTGATCGCGGTGCGCGATGTGGTGTCGCAGGTCACGACCTTGCTCACGCAGATGAGCCAGGCGATTGCGGCCGCCGCCAGCATCGCGATCCTCGCGGGCATCGCGGTGCTGATCGGCGCGATCGCGGCAAGCCGCGAACGGCGCGTCTACGACAGCGTCATCCTGAAATTGCTCGGCGCGACGCGCGGTCAGATTTTGGGCGCGCAGGGCATGGAATATGCGGTGCTCGCGGGCATTCTTGCAGTCCTCGCGCTCGGGCTGGGCCTCGCGGGTGCCTGGTATGTCGTGACCCAGCTGTTCGAGTTCGACTTTGCGCCCGATCCGCTGATCGTCGGACTGACCTTGCTCGGCGGTGCGGGCCTGTCGTTCCTGATCGGGATTGCAGGAAGCTGGCCCTTGCTCTCGGCGAAACCGGCGCAGGCGCTGCGCAGTCTTTAGCTCAATATCCGTATCACAGCCGAGACCGCCGCGACGCCAAGGACGACCGCGACCATCGCCTGCCACACATGCGGCGCGACGCTGCCGAAATGGCGCCCGCCGATCCGGTTGCCGAACCACATCGGCAGGAAGAGGATCAGCGACAGGATGAAGAGCCGTGCCGTCGCGATCCCGACCCACAGCGCCGCGAGCGTCCCCGCGATCGCGGTCGCAAAGAAGATCAGCATCATCGACGCACGCGCGACCTTGGGCTCAAGATGGCGGCGGAGGTAGAAGGGCACGACCGGCGGCCCCGGCATCGCAGCGAAGCCGGTCAATATGCCCGACGCGATCCCCGTCCCCGCGACCGCGACGCGGCCGGGTTTGTGCCCCTCGGGCTGTTTCGGCAGCAGAACGGCGACGAAGGCACCGACCGCGATCAGCGTGATCAGCAGCCGCGCGACGTCGGGCGTCGTCGCATGGAGCGCAATCATCCCCGCCGGGGTCGCGAGCATCGCGAGCAAAGCGATGGGGATCGCGGTGCTGCGGTCGGCGTCGGCCAGGATGACCTTCAGCCCGACGGGTCCGATCAGCAATTGCAGCAATATGCCGAGCACCACCGCTTCGCCCGGGGCGATGATGAGCCCGAGCAAGGGCACGAGAATGATCGCCATGCCGAACCCCGTCAGCCCGCGCACATAGGCCGCGCCAAAGGTCATCGCCGCCGCGCCCGCGACGGTCAGCGGCGCGAGACCGACGAGGTGCTGGAGGCTGGTCATCGTGCCGCAGCTTTCGGTTTCAGGGTGATCAGCCAGGCATCGGGCGGCGTGTTGAAACGCAGCGGCAGGATGCTGGTCCCGAGCCCCGCACCGACGAA
Source organism: Pseudomonadota bacterium (assembly GCA_023424275.1). Classification (GTDB taxonomy): domain Bacteria; phylum Pseudomonadota; class Alphaproteobacteria; order Sphingomonadales; family Sphingomonadaceae; genus Sphingopyxis. Next base: position 4,117 of record JAFAED010000440.1, read on the forward strand.
GACGCGCTGGCCCTTATCGGCGATATCGCCGCAAGCGAAGCGGTCGCCGTAACGCGAAACATAAGTCAGCGCGCCAAGGAAGGGAAAGCGGATCTGGCCGCAATGCGTGTGCCCCGCGAACACCGCGGCGACCGGCCGCGGCAGGTCGGGCACGACGTCCGGGCTGTGCGTCAGCAGCAGCGGAACGCCGGGGCCGAGCCGGTCCATCGCAGCGAACGTCGCAGGCACATCGTCATGCCCCGAATAATCGTCATCGACCCCGCCGACGATCAGCGGGCCGAGCTTGACGGCGTCGTTCTGGAGCACGCGAAGTCCGCGCTTTTCGAGTTCGCCGCGCAGCGCATCGGGCCGGAACCAATGATCGTGATTGCCCGGCGCGACGATGACGCCGAGCGGCGCCCTCAGCCCGCCGAGCGGCGCGACCACCTCTGCCGGCGTATAGATATGCGTCGCGCTCCGCTTCTCGCTGACAAGGTCGCCCGCAATCAGCACCAGATCGGGTTTCAGCCGGTTGAGATCGCCCACAATGCGTTCCAGCCGCGCGGGCGGCATATCGGGCCCGGCGACGTGAATGTCGGACAGCAGCAATATCCTGAGCGGCCCCTGCCCTGCGGGCCAATCACCAACCTCGACGCTTGCGGTGCGGATCACCGGATCGCGCGTCGCGTTCCAATAGCCCTTGGCGAGAAGCGCCGCACCGGCGAGCGCCAGCAACAATAGCCAGCGGCCCCATCGGCGCGGGCGACGCTTCCCTGCCGCGATCAACTGCGCAGGTCGGGCGGGGTCGCCTCACCCTTCAGCATCGCGATCGCCTCGGCGAGCGGCATGATGCGCTGGCCGTCCTGACCG
>JAFAED010000441.1 GCA_023424275.1 Pseudomonadota bacterium
ACGTCGATCTGAACAGCTCGCTGGTCTATCAGAGCCGCACGCAGTTCGACATCAACCAGAACCCCAATGCGTTCCAGAAGGCCTATGCGATCTGGGATGCGGGGATCAAGGTGAGCACCGACGACGACAAATACAGCCTGTCGTTCATCGTCAAGAACCTGACCGACAAGCATTTCGTGATCCAGCGCATCCCGAACGGAACGTCGTTCATGCGCCAGATCACGCCGCGCGATGCCGAGCGCTATTTCGGGGTGACGGCGCGGATGAATTTCTGACGGTAAATCCTCCCTGCCGCGTAGCGGTGGGGAGGTGGCAGCGGCTTTAGCCGCTGACGGAGGGGCTTTGACGCGGACGTCGCGGCCCCTCCACCATCCTTCGGATGGTCCCCCTCCCCATGGCTTCGCCACAGGGAGGATATTAGAGAAGATGCGAAAGGATCCTCCCCTATGGCGCTCGATGCGCTCGATACCGGCTTTGCGATCCGCCTCGGCGGGCAGACGATCCTGACGCACAGCGACGGCGCGCCCTGTTTCTTCGTCGGGCGCGGAGTGCCGCATGTTCATTCGAAGCTGGGGCATTTCGATGTCGCGCAGGAGGTGATCGAGCGGATCGCCCTGGGCCATGTCGAAGTGGCGGGAAATGTCGCGCGTTTTGCCGAGACGGCGGGGTCGCCATGGCTGCTCGAAGCGTCGGTTTCGGCTGACGATAACGACGCGGTGATCGCGCTGACGGCGCTCGACGCGACGCTCAACCGGCTGTGGCTCCGCGTACCCGCCGATGCGGGCGAGCATGTGTGGGGTGGCGGCGAGCAATTTTCCTATTTCGACCTGCGCGGACGGCATTTCCCGCTCTGGTCGAGCGAGCCGGGGGTCGGGCGCGATCCCTCGTCGGAGCTGTTCCGGCAGGTCGAGGCGCATCGCAAGGGCGGCGGCGGCAGCTATGCGCACACCAATTATCCGCAGCCGACCTATGTGAGTTCGCGGCGCTATGCTCTGCATATCGACAGCTTTGCCTATGCGGCGTTCGATTTCCGCGCTGCCGATTATCACGAGGTCGAGGTGTGGGAGATTCCCGCGAAGATCGAGCTGTGGGCGCGGCCGCATTTCACCGAACTGGTGTCGGCGCTGTCCGCACGTTTCGGGCGCCAGCCGCCGCTGCCCGAATGGCTGCTCAAGGGCGCGGTAATCGGGCTCAAGGACGGCGATAACAGCTTTGCGCGCCTCAAGGCCTATGAGGACGCCGGGGTCGCGGTGTCGGGGCTGTGGTGCGAGGATTGGGTGGGCCTCCGCATCACCAGCTTCGGCAACCGGCTGTTCTGGGACTGGCAGTGGAACGCCGAGCGCTACCCCGACCTGCCGGCCCGGATCGCCGAACTCAAGGAGCGCGACATTCGCTTCCTCGGCTATGTGAACCCCTATCTGGCGGTCGATGGTCCGTTGTACGCGGAAGCGGCGGCGCAGGGTTTCATGGTCATGCACCCCGACAAGGACGAGCCCTATGTGATTGACTTTGGTGAGTTCGATTGCGGGCATGTCGACTTCACCAATCCGGCGGCGACCGCGTGGTTCGCCGACACGATCATCGGCGAAAAGATGATCGATTTCGGCCTCTCGGGCTGGATGGCGGACTTTGGCGAATATCTGCCGGTCGATGTGCGCCTGGCGAACGGCGAGAGCGGGATGACCGCGCATAATCGCTGGCCGGCGCTGTGGGGCGAGGTCAATGCCAAGGGCATCGCGGGTCGCGGGCAGACCGGAGAGATGATGGTGTTCATGCGATCGGGCGCGACCGGGGTGCAGGGGCACTGCCCGATGCTGTGGGCGGGCGACCAGTCGGTCGATTTCAGCCGCCACGACGGGATCGGCACGGTAATCTGCGCCGCGCTGTCGGCGGGCATGCTGGGCAACGCGCATCATCATAGCGATTGCGGCGGTTACACGAGCCTGTTCGACACGACGCGCGATGCCGAGCTGGCGATGCGCTGGGCCGAGATGTCGGCATTTACGTCGATGATCCGCACACATGAGGGCAACCGGCCGCGGCAGAATGTGCAATATGACGACGATCCCGAACTGCTCGCGCATTTTGCCAAGATGACGCGGATCTATGCACATCTCGCGCCCTATATCCGGCGGTTGTCGAAAGAAGCGTCGGGGACGGGGCTGCCGGTGCAGCGGCCGCTGTTCCTGCATTTCGAGGATGATGCGGAAACCTATGCGATCCAGACGAGCTATCTGCTCGGGCCGGATTTGCTGGTCGCGCCGGTGATTGCGGCGGGGAAAAGCGAGTGGACGACCTACCTGCCTGCGGGCGCCGAGTGGATGCATGTCTGGTCGGGGCAGAGCTATGTCGGGGGAGCGGACGTGACCGTCGCGGCGCCGTTCGGGCAGCCTCCGGTGTTCTACCGCGCGGCATCGGCCGACGCGGCGCTGTTCGACGGGATTGTGACGGCGTGAGCGATACCGCGCTCGATGCCCGGCGACGCGCGCAGGTCTTTGCCGAGCTGGAAGCGCGAACGTTCGACCTTGCGGTGATCGGCGGCGGGATTACCGGCGCGGGGATCGCGCGCGATGCGGCGATGCGCGGGCTGTCGGTCGCGCTGGTCGAGGCGCGCGACTATGCGAGCGGGACGAGCAGCCGGTCGTCGAAGATGATCCACGGCGGGCTGCGTTATCTGACGCAGGGCGATATTGCGCTGGTCAAGGAAGCGGCGTCGGAGCGGCAGATATTGCGGCGGATCGCGCCGCATCTGACGACGCTCTCGCCTTTCCTGATCCCGACGACGAACATGGCGATGACCGCGAAACTGCGGACGGGCCTGTGGACCTTCGAAAAGCTCGGCAGCGTGCCCGAGCCCGAGAAGCATGAAGTGATCGGGCTCGCCGAACTGCAGCGGCGCGAGCCGCTGATGCGCACCGACAAGCTCAACGGCGCGGTGCTGTACCCCGAATTCCTGACCGACGATGCGCGGCTGGTGCTCGCCAATATCCGCAGCGCACAGGGTGCGGGCGCGGTGGTGGTGAACCATGCGGCCGCATCCGAACTGACGGGCGACGGGCTGGTCGCGACCTCGACGCTGGGCGATGGCTTGGGCGCGCGGATCAAGGCGAGGCTGGTCGTCAATGCGGCGGGCGCATGGGTCGACAAGGTGCGCGGGCTGGAACCGGGCGAAAGCGACGCGCGCATGTCGATGAGCCGCGGCATCCATCTGGTGCTGCCGCGCGAGCGGTTGCCGATCAACGCAACGATCATCATTCGCGCACCCGACAAGCGCAGCATCTTCGCGGTGCCGCGCGGGGCATTCACCTATATCGGCACGACCGACGTGTTTCACGATGGCGCCGATTACTGGCCCGCACCGACGCGCGACGACGTCGACTATCTGCTGCGCGCGACCGAAGCGGCGCTGAGCGTCGATCCGATCCGCGACGCCGAGATCGTCTCGCTGTGGTCGGGGGTGCGGCCGCTAATCGCGCAACCGGGGAAGAAGGCCAACGAGGTGTCGCGCAAGGACGAGATCTGGACCTCGCCCGGCGGAATGGTGTCGATCGCAGGCGGGAAACTCAGCGCCTATCGCGCGATGGCGGAGCGGGTGGTCGATCTGGTGATCGAACGGCTGGGCGCCACCGCCCTCCCCTGTTCGACCGCCGACGCCCCGCTGCCCGGCGGATCGCGCGGCGTCGGCGACGGGCTGAGCCGCCTCGACCCGCGCGCCGCCGAGCGGCTCGCGCGCCTCTATGGCGACGAGGCGAACGAGATATTGATCGCGGGCGGCGACGTCGCCGCCGAGGCCGTGCGTGCGGTGACGCACGAGGGCGCCGCGACGCTGGAAGATTATTGGGTCCGCCGCAGCGCGCGTGCCTGGTTCGACGAGGGTGCGGGGCTTGCCGCGCTGGTGCCCGCGGCCGAGGCGATGGGCGTGCTGCTTGGATGGGATGACGCCATGACGGCCGCGCAGATCGCGCATTGCCGACAAATCAACGAGGAAAGCCGCAGGCTTTTGGGAGAGTGAGATGAGTTCGATTGCCGAAGCCCTTGCCACCGCCATCGGCGCCGACCGCGTCGCAAGCGATGCGGAGACGCTGAACGCGCGCCGTTACGACCAGTGGGCGGTCAAGCATCTGCGCGACTGGCGCGGCGAAGCGGTGCCCGCACCGGGGTGCGTCGTGCGGCCGCAGTCGGTGGAGGATGTGCAGAAAGTCGTGCGCCTCGCCTCGGAGAAGCGCGTGCCGCTGATCCCCTATGGCCTCGGCAGCGGCGTGTGCGGCGGGATCGAGCCGACGCCGGATGCGATCCTGCTCGACATGAGCTCGATGAACCGCGTGCGCTATATCGACGAGGGCGACCTGCTCGCGAGCTTCGACGCGGGGCTCAACGGCATGGAGGCCGAGGAAGCCGTCGCGGCGCACGGGCTGACGATCGGCCACTGGCCGCAGTCGATCGCGATCAGCAGCGTCGGCGGCTGGGTGGCGACGCGCGCGTCGGGGCAATTTTCGACCGCCTATGGCAATATCGAGGATATCATCCATTCGATCGAGGCGGTGCTGCCGAACGGCGAGCTGGTGACGCTGGGCAAGGCAGTACGCGCCGCCGCCGGGCCGGATTTGCGGCATTTGCTGATGGGCGCCGAAGGCACGATGGGCGTCATCACCGGCGTAACCTTCTCGCTGCGCGCCAAAGCGCCGCATCGCGATTACAGCATCTTCTATGCGAACGACATGCGCAGCGGATTCGAGGCGCAGCGGCAGATCGTGCGCGCCGACTGGCGCCCGCCGGTGATGCGCCAGTACGACGGGCGCGAAGTGCGGCGGCTGTTCCGCGATTATGAACGCGATGGCAAGGCGATGCTGCTGATGGTCCATGAAGGGCCGAAAGCCCGGGTCGATGCCGAGCTTGCGGCGATGCACGAGATTTGTGAAAGCGCCGGCCTCGAAGCCGGCGATCCGATGGCGGCGAAGCAATGGATCGAAAAGCGCAACCATGTGCCGAGCTGGCGCGACATGTTCGAGCGCGGCTATGTCGCGGACACGGTCGAGATTTCGGGGCGCTGGAGCGAGATCGGTGCGATCTATGACGACAGCATCGCGGCGCTCAATGACATTCCGGGCGTGATCAACGCATCGGCGCACAGCAGCCATGTCTATCGTTCGGGCATCAACCTCTATTTCAGTTTCGCCGCGACCTTCGAGGACAGCGCGAAGATGGAACCCGCCTATTTCGCCGGCTGGCGCGCGATCATGGAGGCGACCGCGAAGCATGGCGGCGGGGTCGCGCATCATCATGGCGCGGGGCGGCTGCGCAAGCCGTACCTCCACCACGATCTCGGCGAGAGCGGCGTTGCGTTGCTGCGGCGGGTGAAGCAGGCTCTCGATCCGCAGGGGATCATGAACCCGGGCAATCTGATACCCGATGCCTGAGCTGTTGCTCGCGCTCGACGCGGGCACGACGGGCGCCCGCGCGATGCTGGTCGATCCGGCGGGCATGGTGCTGGGCGTCGACAAGAGGCCGATCGCGAGCCGCTTCCCCGCGCCCGGACTGGTCGAGCAGGATGCCGCCGAAGTCTGGACCATCTGCCGCGCGGTGATCGACGGCGCGCTCGCCGCGGCGGGGCGCAGCATCGCCGATGTCGCGGCGATCGGGGTGACGACGCAGCGTGCGAGCATTGTGCTGTGGGACCGCGTCACCGGCGAGCCGGTCGCGCCGATGCTGGTGTGGAGCGACCTGCGCGGGATGGAGGAATTTAAGGCGCTGCGCGCGGCGGGATTCACCGGCTGGCCGCAGGTGCCGTCGGCGAAATTGCCCGCGGCGATTGCGCTTTCGGGGCGCGATCCCGCGGGGCTGCAATGGGGAACGCTCGATAGCTGGCTGACCTTCAAGCTGAGCGGCGCGCATGTCACCGATGCCTCGGCGGCGTGGCTGACGGGCTATTATGACTATGCGGCGGGCGCCGGATGGAACGCGGCACTGCTCGCGCACCAGCATCTACCCGCGACGATGTTTCCGGCGCAGGTCGAAAGCTGGGGCGCGATTGCGGAGAGCGACCCGGCGGTGCTTGGCGCGCGGGTGCCGATCACCGCGCTGATCGCCGATCAGGAGGCCGCGATGGTCGCGCATGGCGCGCTGGAGCGCGGCGACTGGAAGGCAACTTATGGCACGTCGGGCGTGCTGATGGCGGGAACGGGCGATGTGCCCGAGACGATCCACAACAGCATGCCCGCCGAGGCGCTGGCCTTTGCGGGTGGGAAACCGCGCTTCTGCGTCGAGGGCATGGTGATCACGACGGGTTCGATGATCGAATGGTTGTGCGGGGGGCTGGGTCTGTTCGCGTCGCCTGCGGCGCTGGAAGCAGCGGCCGCATCGGTCAGCAATGCCGGGAATGTCGTGGTGCGGCCTTCGCTCGCGGGCATGGGCGCGCCGCACGGGCAATTCGAGGCGCGCGGGCTGATCGCGGGGCTGAGCTTTGCCGACGGGCCGGGGCAATTGGCGCGCGCGGCGTTGCAGGGTATCGCCTTTCGCTTTCGCGAGATCGCCGACGTGATCGCGGCGGCATTGCCGGTGCCCGAGGCGCTGCCCGTCGCGGGCGGGCTGTCGGCGAGCGATACGCTGATGCAATTGCAGGCCGATACGCTGCAACGGCCGGTCCGGCGCCATGCGGTGCGCGAGGCGAGCGCCTATGGCGCAGCGCTGGCGGCGGGCATGGGCGCGGGGCTGTTCGGGACAAGCGATCTCAAGCGGCTGGCGCGATATGACGCCGAGTTTTTGCCGCAAGTGTCGCGCGATGCAGCCGATGCGGCGTTTATCCGCTGGCGGGATGCGGTCGCGCCGTGATGCGTTCAGGCGCCGCCGGCGACCTCGCTCCACAGCCCGCGCACGATGTCGCGCATCCGCTGTGCCTCGTCCCAGCGGTTCGTCAACTCGCTGCCGTCGGGCGCGGTGATCGCATAGGGCGGCGGGCCAAGTTCGCACATGAAGGTCAGCGCGTCGTCGCCCCGTGCCTGTTCGAGCCAGAGCTCGAAGCCGCGGCGCCACCAGGCGACATGCTGGTCGAGCCAGGCCTGATGCTGCGGCGCCCCCAGCGCGACCTGCACCTGATGCGTGGTCGAGACGCGACCGTGGAAATTATGGCTGCCCTGCAGGATCGTCTCGATCGCCGCGAGCTGATCGGGGCGGAGCGGCAATTCCATCTCGCCCGCGACGGGATAATGCGACAGGTCGGCGGTGAGCGGAAAGCCCGGGCGCTCCGCGAGCAGTTGCAGCGTGAAGAGCAGATCGTTGGTGAGGCGGCCGCGGTGCGTTTCGAACCAGACGGGGAGCGGCGCGTCCTTTGCCGCCGCGACGAGGCTGTCGATCAGGCGGAGCGCGGCGCGGAAGTCGGCGGTGGGGCCGGCGATCTGGACGTTGAGGTGATGCGCGCCGAGGCGGTGGGCTTCACCGATCCAGTGGGTGAGCTGGTCGGCGTCGTGGACGAGCACCTGTCCCTCCCATGCGAGGCCGAGCGGGTTCATCGCGCGCGCGACGCCGTCGGTGCGCGCGGTGCGCGCAAGGTTGACGCCAACGCCGTCGAAGCCCGCGGCGACGACTTCATTGAGCGCGTCGTCGAGGCGGTTTTCGATGTCGAAACCGGGGCATTTGTCGAGGCCCCAGACCGACTGGAGGACGAGCAATTCGGGCAAGGGCTTTCCTTTCAGACAACGCTGTCATATCGTGTCGGGAGAGGGAGTCAATTGGCCTCGTTTGACCGTCACCCCGGACTTGATCCGGGGCC
>JAFAED010000225.1 GCA_023424275.1 Pseudomonadota bacterium
GTTATGGGGACCTATCGCAAAAGCCACATCCCCGACGGCCCCGGCTATGAAGAGAAATATTATTTCCGCCCGGGCAACACCGGCTTCAAGGTCTGGGACGTTTTCGGGACGCGCATCGGCGTCGGCGTCTGCTGGGACCAATGGTATCCCGAATGCGCGCGCGCGATGGCGCTGATGGGCGCCGAACTGCTGTTCTACCCCACCGCGATCGGTAGCGAGCCCTATGACGCCGACCTCGACACCAGCCGGATGTGGCGCCGCGCGATGCACGGCCATGCGGTGTCGAACTGCATGCCGGTGATCGCCGCGAACCGCATCGGTGCCGAGGGCGACGCCAATTTCTATGGGCACAGCTTCATCACCGACGAATGGGGCGACATGACCCAGGCGTTCGGCGCGACCGAAACCGGCGTGCTAATCGAGACGATCGACCTCGACCGCGCGGCGAAGCACCGTGCCGGCATGGGATTCTTTCGCGACCGCCGCCCGCAGCTTTACGGGCGGCTGGTCGAGGACATCTGACAGGAATATTGGGCAAATCATGGAACTACCCGACGACATCTTCACCGAGCCCGAGGATGTCGATCCCGACACGCTCGCCAATCTCGGTCCGCTCGCACGGCTCGCAGGAATTTGGGAGGGCGAGCGCGGGGTCGATGTGAACCCGAAGGCCGACGGCCCCGAAACGCGCAAATATTACGAGCGGATCGAAATGCAGCCGATCGACCCTCAGGCGAACGGCCCGCAGCTATTCTATGGCCTGCGTTATCATCAGCATGTCAACACGCGCGAGGAAGACATCAGCTTCCACGATCAGGTCGGTTACTGGCTCTATGAAGCGTCGACCGGCCTGATCCTGCAGACGCTGGCGATCCCGCGGGGACAGATTGCGATCGCGTCGGGCCATGCCGACCCCGATGCGAAGCGGCTTGTTGTCAAGGCGGAGCGCGGGCAAACCGAATATGGCATTTGCTCGACGAGCTTCCTCGACCTAGCCTTTCGCACCGACGCTTATCAGCTGACGATCGATTTCCACGATGACGGATCGTGGAGCTATGTCTCCGACACGACATTGATGGTCAAGGGACGCGACGAACCCTTCCTGCATCGCGACCGCAACCGGCTGGTGAAGATCGCCGAACCCGACCTCAATCCCTGGGCGAAAATCGTCCGCGGAGCAGCCTGAGCGTCAGTTTTCGAAGCGGTGAATGCTTTCAAGGTCGGCGCGGTCGAGCGGCTGCGTCAACCACAGGCCGCCGCGTCCGGCACGCGACCATCGCACAATCGCGCGTCGCTTGACGCCACCCGCCAGCACAAGGTCGAACTCCTTGCCGACCTCCATATGGCCGTCGTGGATAAAGCCCGCGCCATTTTGCGACATGTCGACCAGTTCGATCTGGCTCGTTCCCTCGTCGGTCACCGCCTGCGCCTGCGTATGCACCGGCAGGCGCGGCTGGCGATAGCCGGTCGCGCGCTGTTCCGCCGCCAATTGTTTCAGGACATCGGCGACATCAACTTCCTTGTCGAATTCGACGCCGCATCGGCCGGCTTCGGACCAGACGACCTCGCCCTGGATCACGACCGTATCGGACAAGGCGATTTCGAGTTTTTCGCCAACGCTGATCGGAACATCGGCCGCCAGCATCATGCCGCGGTCCGAGATGTTGCGGACACGCCAGAGGCCAGCGTCGCCGTTGCGCACGACCTTCGCGATGCGCCACACCGTGCGGTATCGATCGCCCCCGCGGCGATCGCCGCCAGCGGCGACTTCCTGCTCCTCTGCCGGATCGGAGAAGCGACGTTGGTTCATGTCATATACCTTATCGAAGCAGCGTCAGATCGAAACAGTAAGTCCCTATCAATACTGCAAAATGCTCGAAACACGCGGATCGCAGATACTAGAATTCTTGTTATTATTCAATCATATTGCGGATCATAGTTAATTCATCCTCAATGCAATGGCCCGCTCCGCGCGGAGCAATCCCGCCCGCCACCCATGGATAATTTCGTATTTTGCATAATTTACGGTGCCGCGGCGCCCGTATTAAGTGCCAATCTGGAAAGATTGTCATGGCGCAGCGCGCGGCCCGCGAAGCCCGAACGCCTGGAAAGCGCGCCTGGACGGCACTATCGCCGGTCGGTGAATAGAGTCCGCCGGGACGGTCAAGATTTGGATTGGTGCCCCTGGCCGGACTCGAACCAGCACTCCTTGCGGAACCGCATTTTGAGTGCGGCGCGTCTACCAATTTCACCACAGGGGCCTGTGCGCTTGCATGCGCGGCGCTTCCCTAGGGCGAAGCGCCGCGCTTTGCCAAGCTATTTCTTGAGCTCTTTCGCAAGCGTTTTTGCCGTGGCCTTGCCGTAGGGCGGCTTGAACCCCGCAAGCCCCGCGACGTCGAGCTTCGGCTGGCGATAGACGGCGCGCGCGTGGCTGAAGGTGCGGAAGCCGTCGACCCCGTGATAATTGCCCATGCCCGACGGCCCGACCCCGCCGAACGGCAGATCCTCCATCGCATTGTGGAACAGCACGTCGTTGACCGTGACGCCGCCCGAGATCGTCCGCGTCAGCACCCGGTCCTCCTCGCTCTTGTCCTGCCCGAAATAATAAAGGCCGAGCGGACGGTCGTTGGCGTTCACATAGTCGATCGCATCGTCGATATTCTTGTAGGTCTTCACCGGCAGGATCGGACCGAAGATTTCCTCCTGCATCACCTTCATGTCGTCGGTCGGGTTACGCACGATATGGAGCGGCATCTTGTGGCCGTTCGAGCTCGCGAAATCCTCGCCGCCCGGATTGACCTCGATCACCTCGGCGCCCTTTTCGCGGGCGTCGGCAAGGTAGGACTGGAGGCGGTCGTAATTGCGCGTGTTGACGACCGAGGTGTAATCGTCGTTCGCGAGCAGCGTCGGATAGAGCGCAGTCGCGCCCTTCGTGACGCTGTCGATCACCGCGCCCTCCTGATCCTCGGCGACGAGCAGATAGTCGGGCGCAAGGCAAATCTGCCCCGCGTTCATCATCTTTCCGAGCGCGACGCGCTGGCCGACGAGATCCTTGTTCGCGCTGCGCCCGATGAAGGTCGGCGACTTGCCGCCGAGTTCGAGCGTCACCGGCACCAGATTGTCCGCCGCGGCGCGCATGATGTGGCGGCCGACGCTGGTCGCGCCGGTGAAGATCATATGGTCGAAGGCGAGTTTCGAGAAAGCCACGCCGACCTCGGAATCGCCGGTGAACACCGCCATTTCGCTTTCGTCGAAATAGTCGGGAACCAGCCGCGCCATCAGCGCCGAGACATGTTCGGTAAATTCGCTGGGCTTGATCATCGCGCGGTTACCCGCGGCGAGGATGCCCGCCATCGGCACGAAGACCATGCCGACCGGAAAATTCCACGGGCTCACCACCCCGACGACGCCCTTCGGCTGATACACGACCTCGGCCTTTGCGCCGAGCAGCCCAAGCGGAAAGGTCGGCTTGCGCTTCTCGCCCTTCGACCAGGCCGCCATATGCTTCTTCGCATGCTTGAGCGCACTCACCGACGGCATGATATCGGTCATCAGCGTCTGTTCGCGGCTGCGGTGACCGAAATCCTCGCTCACCGCCTTGGCGAAATCTTCCGCATTGTCGACGAGCAGCGCGATCGCGCGATCGATGCGGTCGGTGCGCACCGTCAGCGTTTCGGGCATCGCGGCGGTAAAGCTGGCCTTCTGCGCCGCCAGAACCTCGTGCATGCGCGCCGTTTCGCCGGCAATATCCTGCTTGATCGCGGTAGCCATGACCCGTCTCCCCTGATGTTTTGCAGCGGCCGTTTTTTCACGCCGCGCGGCGGGTTGCAAGTTGAAACCGGCTACCCATCTCCACCCTGCCTCTTTCGCAGTTGCAGCAAAGGCGCTAAGCGACCCGCCGACGTATCTTTCCCCTACGGAGTCTCTCGATATGACCGCCACCGATCCCGTCGTTTTCCTTTCCTACGCGCGCACCCCGATGGGCAGCATGCAAGGCAGCCTGTCGGACGCGAGCGCGACCGACCTCGGCGCGACCGCGGTCAAGGCGGCGGTCGAGCGCGCGGGCGTTTCGGGCGACGATATCGAGCGCATCTATATGGGCTGCGTGCTTCCCGCCGGGCTCGGCCAGGCGCCGGCGCGTCAGGCCGCGATCAAGGCCGGCTTGCCCAAGTCGGTGCAGGCGACGACCGTCAACAAGGTGTGCGGTTCGGGCATGCAGACCGTGATCATGGGCGCCGAAGCGCTCGCCGCGGGCAGCGTCGACCTGATCGTCGCGGGCGGCATGGAATCGATGACCAACGCACCGTACCTGCTCAAGAAGCATCGTTCGGGCGCGCGCATCGGCCACGACACCGCCTATGACCATATGTTCCTCGACGGTCTGGAAGATGCCTATGAAGCCGGCCGGGCGATGGGCACCTTTGCGCAGGATACTGCCGACGCCTATCAACTGAGCCGTCAGGCGCAGGACGATTATTCGATCGAATCGCTGAGCCGCGCCAAGGCCGCGATCGCCGCCGGCGCCTTCGCCAGCGAAATCGCCCCCGTCACCATCGCGGGCCGCAAGGGCGATGTCGTTGTCGATACCGACGAAGCTCCCGGCAAGGGCATGCCCGACAAGATCCCGACGCTGAAGCCCGCCTTCGCCAAGGACGGCACGATCACCGCGGCGACCAGCTCGTCGATCTCGGACGGTGCCGCCGCCGTCGTGCTGACCCGCCAGTCGGTCGCCGACGCCAAGGGTGCAAAGCCCGTCGCCCGCCTCGTCGCGCACGCCGCGCACGCGCAGGAGCCCAAGGATTTCACCGTCGCTCCGGTCGGCGCGATCAACAAGCTGCTCGCCAAGACCGGCTGGGCGATCGGCGACGTCGACCTGTTCGAAGTCAACGAAGCCTTCGCCTGCGTCGCGATGTTCGCGATGCACGACCTCGGCATCCCGCATGAAAAGATCAACGTCCATGGCGGCGCCACCGCGCTCGGCCACCCGATCGGCGCCAGCGGCACGCGCATCATCACGACGCTGATCGCGGCGCTCCAGCGCCACGGCAAGACGCGCGGCATCGCCAGCCTCTGCATCGGCGGCGGCGAAGCGACGGCGGTCGCGGTCGAACTGGTCTGAACCGCCAATCTTCGAAAAGTTCCACGGCGCCGTCGCAAGACGGCGCCGTTTTATCGTCCGCGCGCGACAAATTGCGACACTAATGTCCTGAAAATAAACGGCGCATTCCGGTTCCGTTCAAACCGGCTCCCCTAATCCATCCTTGTCATCGGGCAGATCCCCTCCCCCTGACCGATTGAAAGGAATGGCACAATG
>JAFAED010000230.1 GCA_023424275.1 Pseudomonadota bacterium
CAGCATGGCGATCCGCGCGGCGCGGGGTTCGAGCATCAGCCATTTGTCCCACGGGAAGAGCGCGGGAAGCGGCAACAGCGCCGCCGCAGCGAGGATCAGGATCGGATGTTCATACACCCAGTCGAAGAGGAGCGGGGCGAACAACGCCGCGAACAGCCCGCCCAGGACGCCGCCGGCCGACATGACCAGATAGAAAAGCGTCAGATGCTGCGTCGCAGGGCGCAGGTGATAGAGATAACCGTGCAGCGCCGTCGCCACGACGAACAGCATCGCCAGGCTGGCGAGCGCGATCGTCATCGATCCGCCGCCCGAACTGAGCAGTCCGAGCCCGCCGACCGCGAGCAGGACCACCGGCGCGATCAGCGTAATGATCTGTGTCGGCCGCTGCATCGTCGAAAAGGCGATCACGAAGCTGAGCAGATAAAGCCCGAGCGGGAGCACCCAGAGCAAGGGCATCGCGACGATGTCGGTCGTGAGATGCGTCGTCGTCGACAGCATGAGTCCCGACGGCACGGCGGCAATCAACAGCCAGTGAATCTGGCGGCGGAGCGTCGGGCGCGGTTCGTCGGTGGCGGCCGTATGCGCTTCAGCGCCGCCATGCCAGCGTGCCGCAGCCGCCCCCGCGACGAGCAATAGGAGCAGCGCATAACCCGCAGTCCAGCCCCAGCTTTGCGCCACGAGCGGCAGCGTCGGCTCGACGAGCGCAGGATAGCTGATCAGGCCCGCGAAACTGCCGAGGTTCGAGGCGGCGTAGAGATAATAGGGATCGCCGGCGCGCGCGTCGGCGGCGAACCAGCGCTGCATCAACGGCGCCTGCGCCGAGACGACGAAGAAGACAGGGCCAATCGAGGCGAGCAGGAGCAAGGGAACCCATAGCGCCTCCTGCCCCGGCCCGGGCGGCGCGATCTGGGCAATGCCGATCGGCAGCCAAAGCGCCGCGACGAGGAACAAGGCGAGGTGAATCGCCGCCTGTCGCCGCACGGTGAAGCGGCCGAGCCAATGTGCATAGGCATAGCCGCCGAGCAGCAGCGCCTGATAGACGAGCATCGCGCTGTTCCACACCGCGGGCGCGCCGCCCAGCTTGGGCAGCACCATCCGCGCCACCATCGGCTGGACCTGGAACAACAGGAAACTGCCGACGAGGATCGTCAGCACGAACAGCCAGCGACGCGGCGATGCGATTGCGGTCATGCGGTCCCCCATACCGAACGTGACAGTGAATACGTAACATGCGGACGAAGCGGATCGCTTTCATCCAGCTTTGGGTGATCGAAATCGAGCCCGGCTCGATATTCCATGCCCAGCCGCTCCATCACCGCGCGGCTGCGAACATTGCCCTGCCAGGTGATCGCCCAGATCGCATCGTCGGCCAGATGGGTAAAGCTCCACGCTGCGGCGCCCCGCGCCGCCTCGCTCGCATAGCCCGCGCCCCAGGCGTCGCGCGCAAGGCGCCAGCCGATCTCGGCCTTGCCTGCGACCGGCCCCGCCGTCCCGCGGATCACGCCGCACCAGCCGATGAGCCGCGCGTCCTGCTTGCGCTCCAGCGCCCAGAATGTGTGGCCCTGTTCGGCTTCGATCCCGCGGACGCGTTCGACCAGCGCGGCCGTTTCGGCCATGTCGAGCGGCCGGCCCAGCGTCGCCATGACGTCGGGGTCGCTGCAAATCCGCTGGAAGGGCGCGATGTCTTCGTCACGCCACGACCGCATGACCAGCCGCTCGGTCTCGATCATGCGCCGAGCAGCCTCGCGGCGTGCAAGGCATGATAGCTGAGCACCCCCGACGCCCCCGCGCGGCGGAAGGCGAGCAGCGTTTCGAGCACGAGCGCGTCGCGGTCGCCCGCGCCTGCCGCAGCAGCGGCCTCGATCATCGCATATTCGCCCGACACCTGATACGCATAGACGGGCACCGCGAAATTATCCTTCACCGCGCGCACGATATCGAGATAGGGCAGCCCCGGCTTCACCATCACGCTGTCGGCGCCTTCGGCAAGATCCTGCGCAACCTCGCGCAACGCTTCCTCGCTGTTCGCGGGGTCCATCTGATAGGTTTTCTTGTCGCCCTTGAGCAGCCCGCGCGAGCCGACCGCGTCGCGGAACGGGCCGTAGAAGGCCGAGGCATATTTGGCGGCATAGCTCATGATCTGGACATGGCCGAACCCTTCGGCCTCCAGCGCCTGCCGGATCGCGCCGATGCGGCCGTCCATCATGTCGCTGGGCGCGATGATGTCGGCGCCGGCGCGCGCCTGGTTGAGCGCCTGCCCGACGAGTACCTCGACCGTTTCGTCGTTGAGCACATAGCCCGCATCGTCGATCAACCCGTCCTGCCCGTGGCTGGTATAGGGGTCGAGCGCGACGTCGGTGAGGATGCCGATATCGTCGCCGAGCGCCTGCTTGATCGCCGCGACCCCGCGACACATGAGGTTATCGGGGTTGAGCGCCTCGGCGCCATCGGCGCTGCGCCGGTCGGGCTGCGTATAGGGAAAGAGCGCAAGGCACGGGATGCCTGCGGAGACCGCCTCCTTCGCGCGCTCGACGAGCAGGTCGACCGACCAGCGCGAGACGCCTGGCAGGCTCGCGATCGGCTCTTCGACGCCCGATCCGTCGGCGACGAACAGCGGCCAGATGAGGTTCGCGGGCGATAGCTGGGTTTCGCGCACCATTGCGCGACTCCAGCCGGTGCGGCGGGTGCGGCGTAGGCGAAGGTCGGGGAAAGCGGCTTGGGTCATGCGCGGTGCATAGCGGTGCTTGGCGGCGGGGCAAATGGATATTGCCGCTTTGGTTCGGGGTCAGATCCCGCCCTCGGCGCGTTTCGATGCGACATCGGCGAGGCTGCCGAGCTTTGGCCCCTCGACCTGTTTCGGCGCGATCGGGGTCAGTGCCGCGCCCGGCGCGATCGACGTCAACGCCCGTATGCGCGCGCGAAAATCGGCGAGCGCCTTGCCTTCGAGCAGCGCGCGGGTGACGAAGGTCACCGACGCCGGATTGACCGCGCGGCCATTGCGATAGAGTTCATAGTGCAGGTGCGGGCCGGTAGAGAGGCCGGTCGAACCGATATAGCCGATCACCTGCCCACGGTTGACGCGCTGGCCGGGGCGCACCGCGATGCGGCTCATATGACCATAGCCGGTGCCGAGGCCATTGCCGTGGTTGAGCTTCACATAATTGCCGAAGCCGCCGGTTCGCCCGGCGATCGTCACGATGCCGTCGGTGACGGCATAAATCGGCGCGCCATAGCCGCCGCCGAAGTCCATGCCGCTGTGCATGCGCTTGTAACCGAGGATCGGGTGGCGCCGCATGCCGAAGGTCGACGTCACGCGCCCGTTGGTGGGCCGCGCCATGCCGCCGCGCTGTTCGCCGACGCCCGACGCCTCGAACCATTGCACGCGGCCGTCGACATTCCATTCGAGCATCGAAAGCTTGGGTTTTCCGCCGCGGATCAGCCCGGCGTAGAGCAATTTGCCCGTCTCGCTCTCGCCCGTTTCGGCGCGGCGATAATCGACGATGATGTCGAATTCGTCACCGGCGCGAATGTCGCTGCCGACCGAAATCTGCCTGCCGATGACGCGCAGATAGGACTGGATCGCTTGCGCAGGCGCCCCGGCGGCACGCGCCGAGCGATACAGGCTGTCGCCGACCCTTCCCCGAATACGCAGCGGCGTCGTGTCGACCGCGATCGGGATGCGCCGCATCACGAGCTGGCCGCCCTGCCGCTCCATCTCGATGCGCAGGTCAAAGCGCGCGCGCATCGCGAGCGCCTCGACCGGGCGCGGCATGGTGCGCGCGGCGCGGCGGCCGAGGATCAGGTCGATGCGCGTGCCCGGCGCGATATCGGCGAGCGGGACCGCGCCCGACACCTGGTTTGCCAGCGCCTGCGCCTCGCTGCTGCCCACACCCGAGCGTTCGAGCAGGCGTGCGAAGCTGTCGCCGCTGCCCAAGGTGGCGGTGAGTTCGATCTGCGGGCGTTCGGGGGTTTGCGTCAGCGGACGCACTGCATCGGTTGCCGCCATATGCCGCCCGGTGTCACCGCCCAGCGCGAGCGGGACGATCATCTGCGCCCGCGCTTCGTTGAAATCGGTTGCGCCGAGTGCCGGGGCGCCACCGGCGGCGAGCGGCTGGATTCCGGGGAAAGTGGCGATCGCCGTCCCGCAAAGCAGGGTTAATGTCGCAAGGCCGCGCCACCATTCGGCCGAACCGATATTGTCGCCAAGGTCGGGAACGAGATCGAGCTGCGCCAGCCGGTCGCGCCAGCCAAGCTGCGGTTCGGCGTCGGAATCGGCGCGCCGCAGCGGGATCGCTTGCGACATCGTGAGCGCAGCCGCATTGCCGGACATGCCCGCGATGGGTTCGTGACGCTGAAACAAATTGCAACCCCCGCTCGGCCGCCAAAACCCGTTACCCGGCCGCCGAATGATGTTTTCGAGGCGTTGTCTGTAAAGAAAGGTCGTTAAAGTCAATTTAATGGCCGCCTTGCCGCAGTGCGTTGCGGCAAGGCGTGGCGAGCTTGGGATATTATGCAACACTGCGCTAAAAATCGGCCTTTGCCTTGCCTTTCGACGATCGGTTGTTGCGCGTGGCTTCCGCGCATGCCAGCGTGTCGATCAAGAAAATGACCTCTTCCTCTTCCCAGCCGGTCAAGGCTGTCCTTGGCCCCACCAACACCGGCAAAACCCATTTGGCGGTCGAGCGCCTGACCGCCCGATCGAGCGGCATGATCGGCTTTCCGCTGCGCCTGCTGGCGCGCGAGGTTTACGACCGCGTCGTCGCGATCAAGGGCCCGGCCGAGGTCGGGCTGATCACCGGCGAAGAGCGAATCATGCCCCCCGATGCGCGCTACCTGCTCGGCACGATGGAAGCGCTGCCGGTCGAACGCGACGTCGCCTTTGTCGGGATCGACGAAGCGCAGCTGGGCGCCGACCCCGAGCGCGGCCACGTCTTTACCGACCGGCTGCTGCGCGCCCGCGGGCGTGAGGAAACGATGATCCTGGGGTCCGCGAGCCTTCGCGGGCTTGTGAAGAATCTGGTCCCCGAGGCTGAGATCATCACCCGGCCGCGCTTTTCGACGCTGAGCTATGCCGGTTCGTCGAAGCTGTCGCGCCTGCCCAAACGATCGGCGATCGTCGCCTTTTCGGCCGAAGAGGTTTATGCGATCGCCGAAATGCTGCGCCGTTTTTCGGGCGGTGCCGCGGTCGTGATGGGCGCGCTCAGCCCCAAGACGCGCAATGCCCAGGTCGCGATGTTCGAAGCGGGCGAGGTCGATTATCTCGTCGCCACCGATGCGATCGGCATGGGGCTGAACCTCGACATCGACCATGTGGCCTTTTCCGCCACGGCGAAATTCGACGGGCGTCGGATGCGCCCGCTCTTCCCCTACGAGAT
>JAFAED010000288.1 GCA_023424275.1 Pseudomonadota bacterium
ACCTATGTCGGTGCGCTCGTCCTGCTCGCAATCTATCTGTTCACGAGCACCTATTTCAGCCGGCCGGAATTCGGGGCAGGGGCGACACTCGCCGACCCCTTCGGCATCGCATCGGTCGAATATGCGACGCGGCATTGGAGCGCGTTCGAGCGCAACACGCTCTTCCCGCCGGTCACCGGATTGCTTCTCCAGAATCGCCTTGTCTGGTTCGGCGTTGCCTTTCTCTTGTTGGCCTTGGCGTGGCGCTCGTTCACGCGAGGCGTTTCGGCGCCGACGACCGCAAAAAGGCTAAAAGCGGCGATGCCCGCGAAAGAGAGTGTTGTTGCAGTATCACGAGCAAAGACCGTCGTCGCACCGCCCGCCGATCGCTCGCTTGGCCGGGGGCCCCTGGCGGCGTTAACGCGGCACGAACTGCTCGGTGTCGTGCGCAGCCCGACGTTCCTCATCATTCTCGGCTTTGCCTTCGTCAACGCGATCGTGGTCCTCTGGCTTGCGGGCGACGACCTGACGACGACCGTCTATCCAGTGACCCGGGTGATGATCGAGGCTCTCCTTGCCTCGAAGACGATCCCGCTGTTTGTCGCGGCCTTCTACGCCGGCGAGCTTGTCTGGCGCGACCGCGAGGCGCGAATTCACGAGATCGTCGGGGCGACGCCGTCGCCCGACTGGGCCTTTCTCCTGCCCAAGATTCTCGCGGTCGCGACGATCCTGCTCGCGATGGGCATGATGAACGTCGCGGCCGCCATCTCTGTCCAGCTCCTCAAGGGCTTCACCGAGATCGAGCCGCTTCACTATCTGACCTGGTATCTCGCGCCTTGGCTGTTCACGATGTCGCTCTACGCCGTGCTCGCGGTGTTCGTGCAGACGCTCGTTCCGCACAAGCTCGTCGGTCTGCTCGTCATCCTCCTCGTGTTTCTCGCCGAGATTTCGCTGCCGTTGATGGGGTTCGAGAGCCATCTATATCTCTTCGCGACGACGTCGTCGGTGCCGCTGTCGGACATGAACGGCCTCGGCCAGTTCGCGGCCCATGCCGCGTGGTATCGCGCCTATTGGGCGGCCTTCGCGGTCATTCTCGCGCTGCTGGCTTACGGTCTGTGGCCTCGGGGCGCGTCGGCGCCGCTCGGCGTGCGGCTGCGCAAACTGCCTGAAAGGCTGAAGGGGCCGGCAGGCTTGGGCGTCGGCGCCGCGGCGACCGCGATGGCGGCGCTCGGCGGGTTCATCTTCTACAACAATTACGTGCTCAACGATTTTCCGACGTTCAACGAAAGCCAGCGATGGGCGGCGAACTATGAGAAGACGCTGCTGCACTATGACGAAAAGCCGCAGCCGAAAATCACCGACATCACGCTCGAGGCTGACATCTATCCCGATGCGCCGAAGATCGTGTCGCGCGGGACGATGACGATCGAGAACAAGACCGCGGCGCCGATCGGCGAGGTCTATGTTTCCTGGCCGCGGGCACAGGTCCAGAAATCCTTTATCGGGACGCGCATCACGCCCGAGCTCCAGCTCAAATCGCTCGTCGTGCCCGGAGCGCGGATCGTGCGCGACTACCGCGATTTCAATTTTCGCGTCTATCGCTTCGACACGCCGATGGCGCCCGGCGAGCGCCGCACGATCCGTTTCGAGGCCGTGCGCGAGCAGCGCGGTTTCCGCAACACGGGCAATGAGGAGCGCATTGTCGACAATGGAACCTTCGTCGAGAATTATGCGATCTCCCCCAGCCTCGGCATCTCGCGCTGGACTTTGCTCGAAGACCGGGCGACGCGGCGCAAATTCGGCCTGACGCCCGACCTCGCGCCGCTGAGCGAAGAACAGGGACGCAAATTTAACTATATCCGCCACGACAGCGATCCCGTGAACGCCGAGATCGTGCTGAGGGGCCCCGCCGATCAGACTCTGCTCGCGCCCGGCAAGCAAGTGGGCCGGACCGTAAATGGCGCGCGACAGACCGTCCGTTTTCGCAGCGAAGCACCGATGATGAACTTCTTCTCGATCCAGGCGGCGCGCTATGCCGTTCGCAAGGACCGGTGGAAAGACGTCGCCATCGAGGTCTATCACCACCCCGCACACGGCTATAATGTCGATCGCATGGTGAGCGTGACGAAGGATGCGCTCGACTATTATTCGCGCAACTTCAGCCCATACCAGTTCGGGCAGTTTCGGATCGTCGAATTCCCGGCCTATGCCAAGTTCGCGCAGGCCTTTCCTGGAACCATCCCCTATTCGGAGGGTGCAGGTTTCATCCTCAAGATCGACGATTCGACGGGTGTTGACTACATCTCCTACGTCACCGCGCACGAGCTCGCCCATCAATGGTGGTTCCACCAGGTGACCGGCGCCGACACGCCCGGAAGTACGGTATTGTCCGAAACGCTCGCACAATATTCGACACTTATGGTGATGGAGAAGCGCTACGGTCCGGCGATGGTACAGCGGTTCCTGAAGAGCGCCGCAAATGGCTATTTGACGATGCGCGGTAAGGACAATGTGACCGAGCCGACGCTCGAGAGGGTGCAGGAACAGGCCTATGTCCGCTATGAAAAGGGCGGCATCGTCATGTATCTACTCAAGGACCGAATGGGCGAAGAGGCCGTCAACCGGGCGCTCCGTTCGCTCATCGCGAAATTCGCCTTCAAGGGCGCGCCCTACGCAACGTCAAGCGATCTGCTCGCGGCGCTCCGCGCGGAGGCGCGACCCGACCAGCAGCAGTTGATCACCGATCTTTTCCAGAAGATCACGCTTTACGACCTCAAGGCCGACAACGCCCATGCGGTGCGCCTTCCGGATGGCAAATGGCGGGTGGAGATGATCGTCGAGGCGCGCAAGCGCTACGCCGACCGGAAAGGCATCGAGACCGAGGCGCCGCTCGAGGAGGTCTTCGATGTCGGCGCCTTCGCGGTCGACCCGGCGACGGCCGCTTTCCGTCCGGTCGATGTCATCAAAGTCGAAAAATGGCGGCTTCGCTCGGGGCGCCACCGCGTCGCGATAGTCACCGATCGCAAGCCCTCCTTCGTCGGGCTCGACCCTTATCTCAAATATATCGACCGCAATGCGCAGGATAATATCGTACCGGTCCGTTTCTGACGCCCGATGGCGGCGGGATATCCGTACTTGTCCTGACATCCCAGATGCCTATGCTGATCCTCGCTCCGCCGGGTCTGCGCATGTCGTGGCTCTGGAGCGTCGTCGATCGCCGCTGCCGAAATGTGAGGCCGGATGCCAAGGGAATTGCCGAACCTCGATTGGCTCCGCGTTTTCGCCTCGACCGCCGCGACCGAGAGCTTCGCGCTTGCGGCGCTAGAACTGTCGGTCACGCCGGGTGCGGTCAGTCAACGGATCAAAGCGCTCGAGGCATTTCTCGATGTCGAGCTGTTTCAGCGCTACGCCCAAGGCGTGCGGCTGACGGAGGCCGGCAAGCGTTATGCGCAGCAGGTATTGCCGCCGCTCGATCAGCTTACGCAGGCGACGCGTGAGCTCATGTCCGCCGAAGCGAGCAAGTCGGTGCGGCTCACGATCCTTCCGGCGCTCGCCCAATTGTGGCTGGGACCGCGGATCGACGAATTCCATCGGGGTAATTCGAGCGCCACCGTCGAGATCTGGGCGGATCCGGCGATCGTCGATATGCGAGCCGCGAATTTCGATGTCGCGATCCGCTATAGCCAGCCGCCTTTCGCCGGTTGCGATCACCGGCCGATGCTGGTCGACGAACTCGTTCCGGTCGCCTCTCCGGATCTTGTCGCGCGCGCCGAGTTCGACGAGCAGGGACTTCCGCTCGGCGTGCCGCTCCTGCTCGACACCTATTGGGCGAACGACTTCGACGAATGGCTTCGTCATATGGGGAAGCGGCGCCCCGCTGGCCTGATCACGCAGACTTTCTCGCTCTATTCGATGGCGGTCGATGCGGCGCTGAAAGGCCGGGGCTTCATGGTGGGTCACACGTCGCTCGTCTCGGGACTCATCGCCGATGGCCAACTCGTAACGCTGTCCGATCACCGCGTGACGGCGCCGAACCAATTCTATCTTCTGACACGCGCCGGATTCCCTTTGCCGCCGATCGTGGCGGCGTTCGTCGATTGGCTCCTGTTGGAGGCCGGATCGCGGCGAGAAGGCGATGGCGCGTTGCTTGAGAGCTGACGCAGAGCGCTCGCGAGGGTGAGCAAAACTTCGCCAAAGCCGCAGATTATATCGCGTTGCGCCTTGCACTGGCCTTGCCCAGTTTCGCGCCTCGAAGATGCGATCGGCGGCAGCGCGTGGACAGCGATTTGCTGAAGGCCGGCCATCTTCCCTTCGGGGAGAGGGACGATAGTGAAGGGTTCGATATGGTCGTGGACGTTAATGCCGGTTGCGCTTCTCGCGGCTCCTTCGGCGTCGGCGCAGCAGGCTAGCATGACGTCTATCGTCCAGCCGGGCGGCGATATCCCCGAGAATTACTCGCCCGTCCCCGCCGATGCCGATTACGACCGCCGCGTGATGATGATCCCCATGCGCGATGGGGTGAAGCTGCAGACGATCATCGTCGTGCCGAAAGGCGCCGCGAACGCGCCGATCCTGATGGATCGCACGCCCTATGACGCGACCGCCCGGTCGACGCGGTCGACGAGCAAGTCGATGCTCCACGCGCTCCCCTTCGAGAATGAGGAGTTTGTTCGCAACGGCTACATCATCGTTTGGCAGGATACGCGCGGGAAATTCGGGTCCGAGGGCGACTACAGCTTTATCCAGCCCACGGTGGGGCCCCTCAATGCATCGGGTACCGATCATTCGACCGACGCCTATGATACGATCGCCTGGCTGAGCGAGAAGAAGAACCTGCCTGAGAGCAACGGCCGCGTCGGGATGATCGGCTCCTCATACGAGGGGTACGCAACCGCCATGGCGCTCATCAATCCGCACCCGGCGCTGCGGGCTGCGGCGCCAGAGAGCCCGCTCATGGACGGGTGGATCGGCGACGACTGGTTTCACAACGGTGCATTCCGGCAATTGATGCTCGGCTTCATCGCCCGCCAGACCGGCGCCAAGGGGTTTGCCAA
>JAFAED010000300.1 GCA_023424275.1 Pseudomonadota bacterium
CACAGCGACCTGATCGACAGCGCGCCCGGCACGGTCAGCCAGGTCCGCGCGAGCGCGCAGGAACTGATCCGCTATGCCAAGGACAGCGACGCCGCGATCGTGCTGGTCGGGCATGTCACCAAGGACGGGACGATCGCAGGACCGCGCGTGCTCGAACATATGGTCGACACCGTGCTCGCGTTCGAAGGCGAGCGCAGCCACCAGTATCGCATCCTGCGCGCGGTGAAGAACCGCTTTGGCGGCACCGACGAGATCGGCGTCTTCGCGATGGGCGAGGAAGGGCTGGGCGAGGTCGCCAACCCGTCGAGCCTGTTCCTGACCGACCGCAGCCGCGACGTCCCGGGATCGGTGGTCTTTCCCGCGCTGGAAGGGACGCGCCCGGTGCTCGTCGAGGTGCAGGCGCTGACCGTACGACTGGCGAGCGGGGCGACGCCGCGCCGCGCGGTCGTCGGGTGGGACAGCGGGCGGCTCGCGATGGTGCTCGCGGTGCTCGAGGCGCGCTGCGGCCTCCAGATGGGCGGGGCCGAGGTCTATCTCAACATCGCGGGCGGCTATCGCCTGACCGATCCGGCGGCCGATCTGGCGGTCGCCGCGGCGCTGATCTCGGCGTTCAGCGAGCGGCCGGTGCCCGCCGACGCAATCGTATTCGGCGAACTGTCGCTGTCGGGCGAAGTACGGCAGGTTTCGCACGACGGCCTCCGTCTGCGCGAAGCCGCGAAGCTCGGTTTCTCGCGCGGCTGGGGCCCCGCCGGAATGAAGGGCGTTGGCGGAATTTCGGTCACCGGTTTCACGCGCCTCGGCGAACTCGTTGACCTGATGCTCGGGCGCGACTAGCGACCGGCAAATGGGAAGTCTGACGGCTCTGGATATCATCGTGCTGACGCTCGTCGGCGGCAGTGCGGTGCTCGGCTTCACGCGCGGGCTGGTGCAGGAGGTGACGAGCCTTCTCGCCTGGATCCTCGCGATCGCAGCGGTGCGCTTTTTCCACCCGCTGGCGACCGACCTGCTCGGTGGCTGGATGGGCGCGGGCGGCGGCGCGGCGATGCTGGCGTTCGTGATCCTGTTCGGCGGGGTTTTCGCGCTTACCAAATGGGGATCGCGCGCGATGGGACAGCGCAGCCGCGCGTCGCTGGTCGGCGGTTTCGATCGCGGCCTCGGCGCCGGGTTCGGCGCACTCAAGGGCCTGCTGATCGCGACCATCGGCTTCATGGTCATCACCTTGCTGTACGACATCGGTTACGGCAATGCGCAGCGCCCCGCGTGGGTGACCGACAGCCGGACCTATCCGGCGCTCGCGGCGACGAGCGGCGCGCTGAGCAAGGTGATCGCCGAACGCCGCGCCGAGGCGCGGGCGGCCGAAGCGGATGCCGGCCAACAGGGCGCGTCCGACGCATCCAAACCATGACCGCACCGCTCTATAACCGCGATATCCTGGCGCTGGCGGTCGCGAGCGCCGACTATCTGCCAAACCCTGGCGCGCGTTTTCACGCGAGCAGCCGCGCACCGCTGTGCGGAAGCCGGATCATCATCGATGTCGATACCAACGAGGCCGGGCGCGTGACCGGTGTCGGCATGCATGTCGAGGCGTGCGCGCTCGGACAAGCGGCTGCGACCTTGCTCGCGCGGCACGCACCGGGGCGCGGAATTGCCGATATCCGTGCTGCGCGCGACGCAATTGCCGAGTGGTTCGCGGGCGCGGACCGCGTGCCCGACTGGCCGGGCTTCGATCTGCTTGCCCCCGCGCGCGACTATCCGGCGCGGCACGGCGCGATCCTGCTGCCGTTCGATGCCGCGATCGCGGCGATCGAGGAACAGGCGGCGCGCGTATGACTTTGCTCGCTCTTACCGCCGCCGCATCCGAAGCGGCCGAAAAGCTGGGCGAGACCGCGACCGACACTGCGCTGGTGGAAGGCGCAATCCTGCTCGGGGTCGCGACGCTGTTCGTGCTGATTTTTCGCCGGCTCGGGCTGGGCGCCGTGCTTGGTTATCTGATCGCCGGCGCGCTGGTCGGCCCGCACGGGCTGGGACTGGTTGGCGGCGGCGAATCGAAGCTGGCTTTTGCCGAATTGGGAATCGCTTTCCTGCTCTTCCTGGTCGGACTCGAATTGTCGCCGGGCCGGTTGTGGCAGATGCGGCGCGCGATCTTCGGCCTCGGCATGGCGCAGGTGGTCGTTACGGGGCTGGTGCTGACCGCCCTGATCCATCTGATCCTCGGCTTCAGCCCGGCGGCGGCGCTTGCGCTTGGCCTGCCGCTCGCGCTGTCGTCGACGGCACAGGTCCTGCCAGGGCTCAAAAGTTCGGGCCGGATCAATTCGCCTTTCGGCGAAAAGGCCTTTTCGATCCTGCTGTTCCAGGACCTCGCGATCGTGCCGATGATCACGATTGTCGCTGTGCTGTCGCGCGCGCCCGCCGATCCGTCCGCGCCGCCCGGGTGGCAGATGGCCTTTTTCACGCTCTGGGCGATCGTCGTGCTCGTCCTGGCGGGGCGCTTCGTCGTCAATCCGCTGCTGCGCATCGTCGGCCGTTATGGTGAACGCGAATTGTTCGTCGTCGTCGGCTTGCTGACGATCCTTGCGAGCGCGGCGTTGATGCACAGCCTGCATCTGTCGACCGCGCTCGGCGCCTTCATCGCCGGCGTCATGTTGGCCGACTCGCCCTATCGGCACGAGATCGAGTCCGACGTCGAACCCTTCCGCCTGATCCTGCTCGGCCTGTTCTTCCTTGCGGTTGGCATGGTGCTCGACGTTGGCGCGGTGATGGCACGGCCGTTCGAGGTGCTCGCCCTCGCGCTGGGGCTGGTCGCGGTGAAGGTCACCGTGCTGACGCTGATCGTCAAGGCGTTCGGCAAGAGCTGGCAGGCCGCGCTCGGGCTGGGGCTATTGCTCAGCCAGGGCGGCGAGTTCGGCTTCCTGCTCTTTGCGCAGGCGGCCGACGCGCTGCTGATCGAGCCCGAGGCGGCGAGCCTGTTCAGCGCGGTGGTGACATTGTCGATGGTGACGACGCCGTTCCTGATGCTGTTCGCGCGCAACCTCGAATTTGCGCCCGAGGCGAACAAGGCCGATCTCGACGATCCCGAAGGCGCGCCGCGCGGGTCGGCGATCGTCGTTGGCTATGGCCGGTTCGGGCAGATCGTGTCGCAGATGCTGCACGGCGTTGCTTGTTCGGTGACGCTGATCGACAAGAAACCGAGCCAGATCGAGCTGTCGAGCCGCTTCGACACCAAGGTGTATTTCGGCGATGGCCTGCGCGTCGATCTTTTGCGCCGGGCGGGCGCTGAGGAGGCGCGGCTGATCATCTTCTGCATGGATGATGCATCGGTCGACGCGGCCGCGATGCGGCCGATCGTCGAGGCCTTTCCCAATGCAAAAATATTGATGCGCGTCTTCGACCGGCGGCAATTGCTCGCGGTCGACGGTGCGGGGGTCGATGGCGTCATTCGCGAGGTGTTCGAAAGCTCGGTCGCGATGGGCCTCACGGCGCTTCGCTATCTCGACGTCGACCCGCGCGAGATGGACGATGTCGAGGCGACCTTGCGCCACCTCGACGAAACGCGGCTACAGGCGCAGATCGACGAAGGCGACCTGTCGGCGGGCATGGACCATCGGTTCAAACCCGGCGGCGGACGCGAAGCCGACAGCGTGCTCGAAACCTTCCGCCGCAAGCGTCAGGCGGCGAAGGCCGCGCGCGAAGAGAATGAAGCTGTGGGGTTCGCCGGCGAAAGCTAGGCCGGGCGGCGGCGGACCATCAGCCCTGCCGACAACGCCGCGGCGGCGAGCGCCGGAACGCCGGCGATCGCCATCGCGAGCAGCAGATTGCCGCCGACGGCATGATCCGACAGGCCGCCGGTCAGCAATGGTCCGACGGCGCAAAAGGCCGCGATCACGAAGCTGTAGATGGCGAAGCTGCGCGCGCGCAGTTCGGCGGGGGTGATATCCTGAAGGATCGTCGGGATCAGCGCGTTGGCGGTGCTGGTGAGCGCGAGGAAGAGCGCGATCATCGTCAGTGCCTGATGCTCGCCGGCCGCGGCGCCGAGCCAGGCGAGGCAGGGGATTGCGAGCAGCGCGCCGATCGCCATGACGAGTGGCCGCGACGCCTCGCCGAGACGCGGGCGCAGGAAACGATCGACGATCCCTGCGACGGCAAGGCTGCCGAGGCTGGTCGCGAGCGTGATGAGACCGAGCGCATGGCCGGTGGGCACGAGGTCGGACGCGAAGCGGCGCACCAGCCCGAGCGCCGCCAGCGGCGCGACCGCCTGCACGGCGATGGCGAGCCCGCCGGCGGCGCCGAGGAAGAGCAGGATGCGGCGCCGGTGCATTCGCAGGAAGGGAAGGAGCGGCGCGGTGCCGCCCATCTCACCGGGCGCCGCGACCCCGCGTGCGGTGTCGTGAAGGAACAGCCCGGCACCGAGCAACGGCAGCGCAAGCAGGCTGAGGCAGAGCAAGGCGACGCGCCAAGCCTCGGTCCCAGCTGGGGCGATGGCTCCCGCAAATTCGAGCAGATTGCCGCCGAAATAGAAGCCCGCGCTGGCACCCGTTGCCATCAACGCGGCGAAGAACAGGTTCGCGGGTACGCGGTGGCGGTCGCTGACGAGATCGGGGATCAGCGAATAGACGACGGGGATCATCGCAAATTCGGTGATCCCCGACGCAGCACGGCCGACGAAGAAAAGTTCGAAATTCGGCGCGAGCCCGCTCAGCGCGGTCAGCAACCCCCAGAGGAGGATCAGCCCGAGCAGGATCGACTTTCGCGAATGGCGGTCGGCCAGGCGCGCGAGCGGGACCGCGAGCGCGCTGGCGACAAGGATGCCCGCAATGCCGTGCAGCGCGCCAATCACGGCGTCGGACACGCCGAAGCTTTGCTGGATTGCGGGCGAGAGGATCGACTGCAAGCCGCGGTCGCTCATCTGGGTGCCGGCGGTGATGCCGAGAAACGCGACAGCCCAAACGCCTGCGGGGGTGGTCGTCCCCCGGCTGTCGCTCAGCTGGCCCGTGTCGGCGATCGCAACCAAAAATCCGTCCCCACGCTGTGCATATTGCAAGTCATTTGCAACTGGCTAGCGCAAAGCGGGGGAGAGGGAAAGGGGGCGGGCCGTTTCGGAGTGATATGCTGCCACCACCGACGCGTCCTCGTCCAAAGGTCAGTAAAGGTCAGCCTTGTGCGCCGCCCGGTTGGCGCCCTTGGGGTGCCGGCCGCGACCGCTTGCGCAAGCCGGACGGCAACCATTTTGTCCCCCGGATCAAGGAGCCGGGAGGAAGGCTGGAACAGCGGGATATTGTAGGAAAGGCCTTTTTGAAGGCGTCCGGTTTGGGTGGGGAGCTGCCATTGTTCAACACCCCTTTCGTCATCCCGGGCTTGACCCGGAATCCGCCTTTTCCTTCAAGAAGGCAGGCCCCGGATCAAGTCGAACGAGCCGCGTGTCTCGTTCGAGGGTGACGATGATGGATGGGTCAGCTTTCGGTCGCTAGCTGTCATTTTCAGCCGGCCGGCTGCCCGACTTGAGGAGAGGATTTCAGCTGTCCAGAAACGCCGCGACCGCGTCGAGGCCATAATCCTCGGTTACAAAGCTCTGCCCGATGCCGCGCGTCAGGATCAGCGGCAGCTTGCCGCCGCGCACTTTCTTGTCGTGCGCCATATGACCGGCGAGCGTTGCCCCGTCGGTGTTGATGCCCGCGCTGGCGAGGCTGTGCGGCAGGTCGACGCTGGCAAGATGCGCGCGCACCCGTTCGGCGTCGTCCTGCGTGCAAAGGCCGTTGGCGGCAGAGAATTGATGCGCGAGGACCATGCCCGCAGCGACCGCTTCGCCATGGAGCAGCCGGTCCGAATAGCCCGTCTCGGCTTCGAGCGCGTGGCCGAAGCTGTGGCCGAGGTTGAGCAGCGCGCGAATATCCTGCGTCTCGCGCTCGTCGGCAGCGACGATCCGCGCCTTGGCGGCGACGCTGTGCGCGATCGCATGCGCACGCGCGTCGCTGTCGCCCGCGAGCAGCGCCGCGCCATGCGTTTCGCACCAAGCGAAGAAGTCGGCGTCGTCGATCAGTCCATATTTGACGACTTCAGCATAGCCGGCGCCGAGTTCGCGGCGCGGCAGCGTTGCGAGCGTGGTCGGGTCGATGACGACGAGCGCGGGCTGATGGAAGGCGCCGATCAGATTCTTGCCCGCGGGCACGTTGATCGCGGTCTTGCCCCCGACGCTGCTGTCGACCTGCGCAAGCAAGGTCGTCGGCACCTGGATGAAATGGCAGCCGCGTTTCACGATGCTGCACGCGAAGCCGACGAGATCGCCGATCACGCCGCCGCCGAGCGCGATGACATGATCGCTGCGTTCGACGCCTTCGCCGATCAGCCATTCGGTGAGGCGGGCGAGACCAGCCCAGCTTTTCGTGCTTTCGCCCGGTTCGAGGATGAAGGATGAGAAGGAAATGCCTTCGTTGCCGAGCGAGGTCCCGACGCGCCGCAGATAATGGTCGGCGACATGGCTGTCGGTGACGATCATCGTCCGCGGACGCTTGAGTAGCGGCGCGACATGGCGGCCGATTTCCTCGAGCAGCCCGTCGCCGATCAGGATCGGGTAGCTGCGGCTGCCAAGGTCGACGGTCAGGCTTTGCATGTCGCGAGTGCTTCCATGATTGCGCGCACCGTATAGTCGTGCGGCGTGCTGGCCGAACTGACGCTCAGATGCGCCTCGGCGTAGATGGGATTGCGGATCGCCGCGAGTTCGCGGAGCACTTCTCCGGGATCGCGATCTTTCAAGAGGGGGCGGTGGCTGCGACGTCCGACACGTTCGACCAGCGTCTGAATATCGGCGTCGAGCCAGATGCAAAGGCTGTCCTTGAGGATCAGTGCGCGCGTGTCGTCGTTGATGAAGGCGCCGCCGCCGGTCGCGAGCACCATCGGTTTCCCTGCGAGCAGGCGCGCGATCACGCGGCGCTCGCCGTCGCGGAAATGCGCCTCGCCAAAGCGTGCGAAAATGTCGGAGATCGTCATGTCGGCGGCGCGCTCGATCTCGTCGTCGGCGTCGGCGAAACGCATGCCCAGCCGCTGCGCGAGGCGGCGGCCGATCGTCGATTTCCCCGATCCCATCAACCCGACGAGCACGATCGACCGGTCGCGGATGGACGCGGGGATGGCGCCGATGCGGTTGGGTGCCGGGCTTTTCGGGTTTCGCGACATGATGGGCGCGGCTATACCGCCCGAACCGGGCGGGACAATGGTTTTCGCCGCTGCGACGAATGGTGGGCATTGGATATTGCGCGCGAAGGGCAGATCGGGAAAAGGCCGCTGGATTGCACGATCGATCGTGCTGGCGCTGGTGCTGGTGGCTTTCTTTCTGTTCCTGCTGTTCCTGGGCCGGCCGATCGAACCGCGAATGATTGAGGTGGACGTGACCGACAAGATTGCCGAAAGCACGCCGCGATGAAGATGAAGTCTCTCTCGCTGATGCTCGGCCTGTCGGGCACCGCTCTCGCTGCCGCGCTGGTGCTGCCCGCGCTTGCACAGGAATCGCTGCTGCCCGAAGGCTTCGGCAATCCCGCCGACACGCCCGCGCCGCGCCCGTCGCCCACACCGGCGCCGTCGAGCGCGCCGGCACCGACGGCCGCCCCGAAAAACGGCGCGGCACCGCCAGCCGTTGCACCGACGCTGAGCAGCACCACGACGAGCGGTTCCGCCGAAGAGGGCGAAGATGCCGAGGATGGCGAAGAGGTCGAATCGGGCGGGCTGAAATATGACCTGCCGCCGGGCGCGCGCCGCCTGCTCACGCGCATCGGGCCGCTCACCCCCGAAACGGGCGGGCTGGGTCCCGACGCATTCGGGGTGCGCGGCCAATATGCCGCGGCGATCATGCGCAAGACGAACGGGCAGTTCGCTTCGCGCTGGGGCCAGATCCTGCTCCGCCGGTCGCTGGCGTCGGCGATCGACACGCCCGACACGATCAACGGTGCCGACCTTGCCGCCGAGCGCGCCTCGCTGTTGCTCCGCATGGGCGAATCGACGACCGCGCGCTGGATCGTCCAGTCGGTCGACTATGATCGCGCGAGCCCGCGCCTCGTCGCGGCGGCGCAGCAGACCTATCTTGCCAATGCCGACCCGGCGGGCATGTGCCCTTATGTTCCCGCCGGCCTCGCGCATGGCGACGAGCAGGCGTGGCGTCTGTCGGCCGCGATCTGTTCGGGACTGTCGGGCGAGGCGGGACCGGCAGGCTGGGCGATCGGCCGCGTGCGGTCGAGCGGCAGGATCGCGAATTTCGATATCCTTCTTGCCGAACGCGTGCTCGGCGCGACCGGCAGCGGGCGCCGTTCGACGACGATCGAATGGGACAATATCGACCGCCTGACGAGTTGGCGTTTCGGCATGGCAACGGCGACGGGAATCCCGGTGCCGGAACCGCTACGCACGTCGGCACCCGCCTATATGAAGGGTTGGACGGTGCTCGCGCCGATGACCGACATGGCGAATCGTGTCGCCGCGGCGCCCGAAGCGGCGGCGCGCGGCGTGCTGTCGAGCGAAGCCTATGTCTCGCTGCTCAGTGCCGCAGCGGGCGAGGAAGAGCCCGCTGCAACGCTTGCCGCGCAGACCGACGAACTCCGTGGGGCCTTCCGCCTTGCCAGCGGCGCCGATCGCTATGCCGCGATGGAGCGCCTGTGGAACGCGGGGACATCGCCGACGCAGCATTATGCCGCGATGGTCGCGACCGCGCGCGCTGCCGCCGCGTTGCCCGCCAATACCGAAGTCGGCGGCGATCCCTGGCAGCTTCTGGGGTCGATGCTCGCGGGTGGCTATGATGAAAATGCCATCGCCTGGGTGCCGACGGTGTCTGTCGGCAGCCGGTCATGGGCCGTGCTCGCGGTGGGTTCACCGCGGCCGCTGACAGGGATGAGCGCGGGCGCGGTCGGGCAGTTCGCGGGCGACGACGACAGCGCCGACGGCCTGCGGTCGAAATTCCTGCTCGCGGGGCTTGCGGGCCTCGGGCGGATCGATGCCGGGGCCGCGTCGTCGGCGGCGAGCGATCTCGAGGTCGACCTCGGCAAGCAAACGCGCTGGTCGCGCGCGATCATGGCCGCGGCCGAACGGCGGGAGCCGGGCATGGTCGCCTTGCTCGCGGCGGCCGGGATGCAGGGCGACTGGTCGAAAGTCCCGCCCTATCACCTCTATTATATCGTGCGTGCGCTGCGCGAAGTGGGTTTGGGATCCGAAGCGCGCATGATTGCCGCCGAAGCGCTGGTGCGTGTCTGACGGAATCCTGATCGACCGCTTTCTGGAGATGATGGCGGCCGAGCGCGGGGCGTCGCGCAACACGCTCGCCGCCTATCGCCGCGATCTGGAACAGGCCTCCGAATGGGTGAGGGGGCCGCTCGGCACGGCCGAAGCGGCCGACGTGCGTAAATTGATGGCAGATTACCAGGCGCTCGCGGCGAGCAGTGCGGCGCGCAAGCTGTCGGCGCTCAGGCAGTTCTTCGCTTTTCTGCTCGACGAAGGCGAGCGCGCCGACAATCCGGCGCTCGATATCGCGCGGCCCGCGACGCGGCGGCCCTTGCCGCGCGTCCTGACGCATTCGGACGTCGAACGCCTGTTCGAACAGGCGGGGGAGGAAGCGGGCGGCGAGGCGGCGCCGGCGAACGCGATACGGATGCTGTTGCTGCTCGAGCTGCTCTATGGATCGGGTCTGCGCGCGAGCGAGCTTGTATCGCTACCGCGGCGTGCTGTGGC
>JAFAED010000362.1 GCA_023424275.1 Pseudomonadota bacterium
CGCCGACTTGAACCCCCATTGTTCCTTGTTCCACACGATGTCGGGCCGGCCGCCGCCGTCGACGACGACCTGGAAACCGTCCGCCGGCGTTATTTCCGACGGTATGGTCTGGGCCTTGCCGCCGCTGAAGAATGTCTGCTGCCCAGCATCGGGCGTGCATCGGAGCGTAGTCATCTGGGCCCCGGCCGTCGGTACAAAGCCCGCGCAGAGCCAAAGCGCGAGAAGCGATCTGTATTTCATTGATTCCCCCCAATGAATGCGTGACCACGACTAGCGCGATTTCGCCCTTCGTCACTTAAAAAGTGGGGAAGGATCTCATCTGTGTGGTCAGGTGTCGCGCCAGACTTCTTGGAGCGGTGACATGCGGCTTCGATCCGGCGCCTGCTTTATCCGCAACCTGGGCGTTGTTGCCCGCGTTCCACAGAAATGGAAATTCAGCCGGCCTCGACTGATACGATCGATCGCCTGCTCGCCGAGATCGCCGGCTGCACAGCCTGCGCGGCTGAACTTCCTCATGGCGTGCGACCCGTAGTTCAAGCCTCGTCGACCGCTCGTCTGCTGATTGCCAGTCAGGCGCCGGGTTCCAAAGTGCATCTATCCGGTGTCCCTTTTTCCGATCGGTCGGGTGACCGACTGCGCGAATGGACTGGCCTGTCAGCGGATCAGTTTTACGACGTCGAACGCGTGGCGATCGTGCCCATGGGATTTTGTTATCCAGGCCGGGCCGCCGCAGGCGACGCGCCGCCACGGCCCGAGTGCGCCCCGCTCTGGCGTAACCGGATTAGGCGCGAGCTGGCGGCGGTAAGACTGACCCTGCTCGTTGGCAGCTATGCGCAAGCTGCGGCGCTGGGGCCGGGCAAGGTCGAGGAGCGTGTCCGCCATTTTCGTAACTTCCTTCCAGAGTTTTTCCCCCTGCCACATCCCTCGTGGCGTTCGCAAATCTGGATGCGGCGCAATCCCTGGTTCGAAATCGAAGTGCTTCCGGAGTTACGGCGCTGCGTCGCATCGACGCTGTCGGCGGCAAGCGGATGAGCGACGTGGCGAATCCCACGGTCTACACAATCGGTCACTCCACAAGGCCGGTTGAGACGTTCGTCGATATGCTAAGGGGCGTTGGTGTCGCGATGCTCGTCGACGTGCGCTCGCTTCCGCGGTCGCGAACAAATCCCCACTATAATCTTGATACGCTGCCCGAGACATTAGAACCCTATCAGATCGGTCATGTGCACATTACCGAGCTCGGCGGTCGACGTCCGCGTCAGCAGGAGGTCGACCCGGCGCTCAATGGCTTTTGGCAAAACCAGAGCTTTCACAACTATGCGGACTATGCGCTCTCCGACTCCTTCGCGCGCGGCTACCGCTATCTCCTCGCTCATAGCGCAGGCCAACGATGCGCAATCATGTGCGCGGAAGCGGTGTGGTGGCGGTGCCATAGACGGATCATCGCCGACTATCTGATCAACGATGGGCGCGAGGTCGTTCATCTGGTGGGGCCGGGACGATCGGAGCTGGCAAGGATAACGCCGAGCGCGCGCCCTCGAGAAGGTCATCTGACCTATCCGTAGTTGCCACATCCTGGCGCTCGTGCGGCAGAATCGCGATATCCCTAGCAGTTGTTTCTTGTCCTGCCGAGACCGAGGGCAGGCGCATATGCGCCGATCGCTTAACATGGATCAATGGCTCAAAATTTAAGATTTGCCGGTCTACGATCCCGTCATGCGACTATTGATCATCGATGACGAACAAGCCGTCCTGGACGCTTATCGGCACATTCTGGCGGCAGACCCCGCGGACACCCGTTCCGAGCTCGACGCGCTTGCGGAGGCGCTGTTCGACGCGCCTCGAACAAACGCGCACCAAGCGCCCGCGGCCGATATCACCTACTGCCGGCAGGGCCTCGAGGGCGTCGCGGAGGTGGGAGCAGCGCTCGCGAGCGGCAGGCCCTTTCAGGTCGCCTTTATCGACATACGCATGCCCCCTGGCATCGACGGAAAGGAGACGGCACGGCGCATTCGGGCAATCGACCCCGATATCAATCTGGTCATCGTGTCGGCATATTCCGATCATGACGTCACGGACATTTCCCTCGTGGCGGGGCCGCCTGACAAGATTTTCTATATCTCCAAACCTTTTGCCGCGGATGAGATACAGCAGATGGCGACGGCGCTCGCGCGCCGATGGGAAGCCGACGCCCGGCAGGTCACTCTTCTTCGCAGAAAGGTCGACGAACTGGCCGAAAGCGAAGCCAGAGCGAGGCATGCCGCGCTGCACGACTTCCTGACCGGCGCTCCCAATCGCCTTGCTTTCCAGCAGCATCTCACTGCGAAGGTTCAGGCCGAGGATCGGCACTTCGCTTTGGCGCTTCTCGACCTCGACCGCTTCAAGGCCGTCAACGACACATTCGGCCATGGGGCCGGGGACCATCTGCTGCAGACGATCTATGCGTCGCTTCGCGACGAAGTTCCGGCGGGCACGCTCGTTGCCAGGCTCGGCGGCGACGAGTTCGGTGTCGCGATCGAGGCCGACACGGTCGAAGCCGCCGAGGCGCTGTGCGAACGCATTATCGCCCGATGCGCCCGGACAATGATCATAATGGGGAACAGCGTGCAGGTCGGGGCATCGATCGGGATGATCTGGCTCGACGATTTCGTCGGCCGCGACGCCAATGATATTCTCCGTTTCGCCGACATAGCGCTTTATGAAGCCAAGCGGCTCGGCCGGCAGCGCTATTGCCGCTTCGACGCCGCGCTTGATGCCAGCACCCGGTTTAGGCAAAACGTCGAGGGGGCGTTGCGCCTCGCGGTGACGAATGATGAGCTGAAGGTTCACTATCAGCCCATCATCGAGCGTGACAGCCTTGTCGCCATCGGTTTCGAGGCCCTGCTACGGTGGCACAGCCCGGTACATGGTGAAATCCCGCCGGCCGTCTTCATCCCGATCGCGGAGGAAACCGGGCTGATTCATGAGCTTGGGGATTGGATACTCGAGCGCGCGCTTACCGATGCCCTTGGATGGCCCGGATTCATCGTTTCGATCAACTTTTCAGCGGCGCAGTTCAAGCGCCCCGACTTTGTCGCGAACATCTGCGCCAAGGCGCGAAGGATCAAGGTCCCCTTCGGCCGGGTCCAGATCGAAGTCACCGAAACTGCCATGTTCGAAGACATCGACCGAGCCTCTTCGACGCTCGCCGAACTGCAGAAGCTCGGCTTCCGCGTCGCGCTCGATGATTTCGGGACAGGCTATTCCAACCTCCTCAGCGTGAAGAATTTCGCGATCGATTGCATCAAGATCGACAAGAGCTTCGTGGACGGCCTCGGCACCGAATCCGAGTCGGCTGCCATCGTCAACGCGATCACCCATCTTGCGCGCGGCCTTGGGCTCAGCGTAACCGCCGAGGGCGTCGAAACGGATGTTCAATGCCAGGCGCTGCGCGTGATCGGATGTTCCCACATGCAGGGCTATCTGTTCGGCAAGGGCGTGCCGATCGAGCAAGCCAATGAATATTATACGCAGTGGCGTAACTTGGATCGTCCCGCTGTCGCGGACGCGCCGGCCTCCCTGGCACGAGCGGTCCGGTGAGATTTCTCATACGCGGAGCGGGAACCGCGAGGCATTTCGCCACCGCTTCGCTCGGGCGGCGGCTGGCGCTCAATCTTTTCGCCTATAGTCTTATCGGACTTGCGGCGATCTTGCTCCTGCTGGGGACCGTGATCGATCAGCGGTTTTCGCGTCTCGAGGCGCAGGAAATTGCCGGACATGTCGAACGGTCGAGAGCGATGCTCGATCGCTTCGAACGGACCGCATTGACCCGCGCACTCGACTGGGCCATCTGGGATGACAGCTTCGATTATCTGGCTTCTCCCAACGAAGCCTATGAGACGGGCAACCTCAACTTTAGCTCGATGCGCAATATCGACATTTCGGGCATGAGCATCGTTCGGTTCGACGGCTCTTTTCGCAACACTGTTTTTTTCGATCTGGCGAGCGGTAGCCCTGCGAACGATGCTGCGATCGCATTCCAGCGACAGGTTGCGGCGCCCGCCTTTGCACAGTCGATGCGCCGAACCAGGACGAAGACGGGATTCGTGCGGATCGGCGACCGGATCCTGGTAATCGCGGCGGCTCAAGTACTTCGAAGCGACGAGTCCGGGACGCCCTCGGGCTATCTTGTTATGGGCAAGGAGCTCAGGGACCAGGACGTCGGTCAGGCGCTGCAGCTAACCGCCATGATCGTGCCGGCCGGATGGAAACAGGCCCCCCATGTTATCCGCACCGACGCGCGCGCCACGATCGTCGAACCCATCGCCGGTGTCGCCGGCGGTCCCGTCGCGGCCCTACGCTTCTCCGTGCCGCGCCGGCTCCATGAGGAAGGATCCACTTTGCTCTGGATCACATTGGGCGGCGTGGCCCTCTTGCTGACCATCATGATATTCCTGCTAAACTGGCGTCTGCGCGCCGTCCTCATACGTCCGGTTAAATCCTTCCAGGCCCATGTGTCCCAAATCTCGAGCAGCGGTGAGCTGGCGCATTTTCCCGAGAACCGCGGCGACGAACTGGGTGAACTCTACAAAGAATTTAACCTAATGACCGATGAGCTGGAAACCTTGCGGTCGAAGGTCGAGGCGCAAAGCTTCGCCATCGGTCGAAGCGACATCGCGACCGACATCATGCACAATGTTCGCAACGCCATAAGTCCAGTCCGGGCGATTTTGGGCAAGCTCGACCAGCGGCTTCATTTTCCGGCGGAGTCCAATGTCAAACGTGCGCTTCAAGAACTCGAAGAGGATGGCGCGGCGCCAGATCGACGCGTGAGGCTGCTGGCTTTTGTTACAGCGGCCATCGACAAGCTCCGGGCTGAGCTCGGCCAGCATCGCAACGATGTTCGCGAGGCGCTGCGCAGTGTGAGCCATGTCGATGAAACCATCACCACGGCGCATAGCTTCGGACGGTCATCCCAACAGGCCGGTGATTGCGACCTCTCGGCGGTCGTGGGCGCCTCATTGGCAATCGCTCGCCACAGTTCGGCCGTTGATGTGAAGGCGGAATTCCATAGCGAGGAACGGTTTCGCGTCGCGCTGCCCCGCGTGCTCCTGGCACAGATTCTCGATAACATCCTTACCAACGCCATCGAGGCCATTGATGCCGGAGGCCGCGGACATGGCGAAATTCTGATCGAGGCAGCGCGCGGCAAAGGCGAAGGCGGCAAGTTTGTACATATCGTCGTCACGGACAATGGCGACGGCTTGGATCCGGCACGCGCCGCGACGCTTTTTGAACGCGGTAGCTCAGGGCGCCGCAAGGAACATGGTGGCATCGGCCTGCACTGGTGCGCGAACACGCTCAACGCATGTGGCGGATCGATCGCCTTGCGCAGCGACGGCATCGGTCACGGATCGACGGTGGAAGTTACTCTCCCCCTTTTCGACGTTGCGGACGCAATTTCAGAGACGCCTTCAGTTGCGGATGCCGCCTGATGACCCGCTTCCACCACAGGCGTGTCTGGCTTGCAGCGGCTGCCTTGCTCTCGGGCCTGCCGGGCGCCACCGCCGCCGAAGCTCCTGCTGATGAAGCGGACGGGATCGATACGTCCTTCAATCTGGGTGTGGTTTCCGATTATCGATATCGCGGGCTATCGCTGAGCGACAAGAAGCCGGCATTGCAGGCCGAGGTGTCGGTGAGCCACGACACGGGTATCTATGGGCGCCTCTGGGGCTCAACGATCGCGGACAATGGTGGAGCGGGCGTGGAGGCTCAGCTGTCACTTGGCTATTATGTCGAGTTCGGCGCTTTCAATGCCGATGTTCAGACGGCCTATTATCTTTACCCTGGCGCCCCGGCTGACAATTATGCGGAAGTCGCCGCACGGCTCGGACGCAAGCTCGGCACGGCCGAGATCGGGGCAATGATTTCCTATGCACCGGCGCAGCAGGGTACCGGCAACCTGGACAATCTCTACATCGGGCTGGATGGAAGCCTGCCGCTGATCGGCGATGATCTCGCACTAACCGGATCCTTCGGGAGGGAGGACGGGGCGTTCGGCGATCAAAAGCTCGACTGGTCTTTGGGGCTGTCCGGGGAAATGGCGGGATTGTCGCTCGGACTGATGTATATCGACACGCACAGATCTTTTGGCGATCCGCTAGGGAAGCCCACCATCGTCGCGTCCGTCGGCGCGACGTTTTAGCGCGTCGCCGCAGTTTCTGCGTCATGGCGGCGGCTGCGGAAAGCGGTGGTAGCGTTCGCAAATAACGCAAACGGGCTCAATGCTTAGGCGACGCTTCCGGCACAGCGGTCGAGCTTCCAGCCGCTCGCGCGCGTGCATCTGCACCGCGCCCAGTGAGTAAATTATATGCCGCCGATGCGCCCCCGCCGCGCTCCCTCGGTAGACCATCCCGCGGGCTGCGAGTTTTGGGAGCCCCCGACGCAGCGGCCGGGGGCTCCGCCCCTTATTTAACCGCGTCTTGCGCTGCGTCGCCAACTTCCTGCGCAGCATCGCCGAC
This sequence comes from Pseudomonadota bacterium, assembly GCA_023424275.1. Lineage (GTDB taxonomy): Bacteria > Pseudomonadota > Alphaproteobacteria > Sphingomonadales > Sphingomonadaceae > Sphingopyxis. The sequence continues at coordinate 6,501 of JAFAED010000362.1, forward strand.
CTTTTGCGCGGCCTCGGTGACTGCGCCGGTCTCAGCTCTTTCGTTACCGAGAAACTGGAATGCGATAAAAGCTGCGATGGCAAGCGCGACAATAACGATGATTGTCATGCCGCCCCCACCGCTGCGCCGCGGTTCGCGGTCGACGACGGTGGTCGTATGGGTCGTTCCGTCCGGCTCGCGGGTCGTGTGAATTTCGTCGGCCATAGGTGTCTCCTCTCTGGTTCACCTAGGACGCTTGGATGGCCTCATAGTTCCTGTCGCATTGCGGCGCAGCGCTTCGACAGCCGGGCTGCCAGCGGATGTCACTCTGTCGCCATCCTGGTTGTAGCATGGGCTCGAGCCGGGTCAGTCGAGCCCGACAGGTGACTGAAGCTCAATGTCGCCAGAGGGCTCCTCCGAGCCTTCAATCTGATCAGACGCGGGCACCAGCGCGTCTTCATGGGCCGTGGCAGGCGGGTTCTGGGCCTCGACGGCGTCGGTGCACGAAGCGGTACCGGTCATCAGAAACATTGGAAGAATGATCTTCAGTCTCATCTTCGACTCCCCAGCGGTCCGGACAATAATGGCGTCCGCCATCTCGAATCCGTTGATGCCACAATGGTTCCCAGACCGACAAGGGCGCGCCCTGCAAACGAAGGGTCGCATCGGTCTGGTGCCCGCCAGCGCCCGGTAGACGCCGCATAGGCCGACCGGGCCGCTCTTGCCGGAATGTCTGTTTGCGGATGCGACGTCAAACTAAGTGGACGCGGCTTATGGCATCTGCTCGCTGGATCACCATGTCAGCGGAAGAATTCGACGTAGAAGCGTGCTGGACCGTTCGCCTGAACTTTATGCGAGATCGTGGGTCCGACGATGCCGGGTCCGCTCTCGGGCGTGAGGATATCTTCAGATTGATGCCGCCTGCCGTCAGTCACCAGATAGCGCAAGCTACCCTATTCGACGTGGATCAGGCCCCAGACCCCCGCTTTCGTCGAATGGTCATTCAGCAACGCGTCCGGGGTTGTCGCTTCGGTAAAAGTGGCAGTCCGCTTGTATGACTGCAGACCGGCGGGCAGGGCGGCCTTCACGATTTCGCCAGTCGTTCGCGCCGGAACCGGACGATGCGCGCGAAATATTCGGCACTAAGCGTCGTGAGGTCCTGTTCGGAGAGTTGCGGTCCCATTCGGTTTCCCCTGTCAGGCGGCCGCGGCGTCTTCATAGGCTTGCGCCTCCGCGGCGATGAGAATGTCTGCGAGCATCCAATAGGCCTCGCCCCAAGCCGCCAGCACCTCGTCGGTAGCGACGTTTGGTCCGAGTATATCGCGGATAGCAGGAAACAAGGCTTCGGCGACATACGGATAATGCTAGGCCTTGACGCCGGTTTCCACATGGCGCGCGACCTTTCGCGACACAGCCGGGCCAAGGTTCGCGAGCTTGTCGATGTTGCGGGCGTAGGCAAGGATGGCGCCGTTGACCCGAGAACGCTCCGCCGTCAAATCAACGAGAATAATCGTTCGGGCTACGGAAACTTCTAACCCCGGCCCGCTGTCAGCCGACGATTCTCCGACGGCAGCTTTTCGAAATTTTCCATAAAATTTGTCTGACCGTAACCGGCCCATCTGCGGATCGGGGCGCGGGTTTGCAGAGCGGCGGATCGGACAACCCTATTCAGCTGCGAGCAAACACGCCGTGCATAGGGTGACGCGATGCTCAAGTTCCTCCCACTGCTTCTGCTATTTAGCGCGTGCTCATCTAGTGAAGATGACTTGGGCGAGGCGGGCTGGGAG
>JAFAED010000430.1 GCA_023424275.1 Pseudomonadota bacterium
AAGGCGTAAATGCGGTCGACCGCAGCGCGGTCGCGCAGGCGGAAGCAGGCGTGGTGCAGCCCGGGCGCCCCCTGATCGAAGCGCTTGCCCGCATTTTCGGCGCTGGGCGTGCGGATACCGATCGCGGTGCGGCCGCCGACACCATAGAGCATATGCTCGCTGTCGAGCACCTTCTTGAGCCCCAGATAGGCGATGACGTCGCGCCAGAAGGCCGTCGAGCGGGTGAAATCGCCGGCGGTCAGGATGACGTGCGCGACGCCGTTCAGCTCGCTCGCCATTATTCGCCCCCTGCGCCGAACAACGCCGCGATCGTGCCGCCCTTTTGGGCCGCCAGCGCCTCGATCCGCTTGCGGCCTTCATAATAGACGATCGCAGGATGGTATTCGCCCGATTGCTTCAGGCGCGCATATTCCCGGGACGTCAGGCCGCTCTCGTCCGCGATATAGTCGGCATAGCCTTCACGCTGCCATTCGGGCAGCATCGCGGCGCGAATATAGCCGATCGCCCGGTTCATCTGGATATGCGTGCGCTCATGCGCGATCACGCCGCTCAGATGCCGGCGGCGGCTATCGATGGCCGGTCTGTTGAAGACCGTATCGGTCGCGGGGTCGGCGCGATTGACCAGGACGGCGTCGGAGACGATCGCCGATACGGGGCGTGTAATGGCAAAGGCGCCACGCGAATTCAGCGCCAGCACCGTCCAGCGCCAACCGCCGCGCGTCAGGAACAGGCGCGTCCCGGCCGGCCCGGTGACCCCGGTTCGCCGTAGCAGTGCATCCGACCGCGCAAGCACCCGCCGCATGTCGTCGGCGCGGATGGGGGTTTCGGAATAGACCGTCGTCGATCCGATGTCCGCCCGATAAGGAAAGGCGAGGAGTTGCGGCGCGGCAAGCGCAGAGACCCACCAGGCGCCGATCAGGCCCAGCAGCATGAAGAGGTGACGGCGCAGGCGCCGCACGGTGGCGTTTGTTGGCGCGTTTCCCATCCCCACCTCTTATTTGATCGCCGCCAGCACATAGAGGAATTCGGCGAAGCCCATCGTCGCGTCGACCAGCCCCGCAACCTTGGGATTGGTCGAATCGATGAGGAAATATTCGTCGGGGGCGTGCGCGCCCGACCCGTGGCCGATGCCGAAATGCGCCGCGGGTATCGACACCGGGGGCGCGGTGAAGGTCGAGCCCGGCCAGCTTCCCGCCATCCGCGGGTTGATGCTCGTCGCGATGCCGAGCTTTTTGTATGTTGCGAGTTCCGAGCGGACGAGGCGGCTGTCCTCGGCGACCTCGGTCGGATCATAGCCGCCCGAGACATTCACTTCGACATCGGTGAAACCATGCTTGTCGAGATGCGCGCGGAGCTTCTTCTCAGCTTCGGCACGCGTCTGGTTGGGGACGAGGCGCAGGTCGAGCTTCGCGACCGCCTTGCCGGGGAGCACCGTCTTGCCGCCGGGGCCGGTATAGCCCGCGACGAGCCCCTCGATATTGACCGTGGGCTCCTGCGCGAGGCGGATCAGCGCGTCGTCGTAGGACAGGTTGTCGATCCAGTGAGTGACGCCGAGCGCCGCCTTTTGCTGCGCCTCGTCGCCCGCCTTCGCGGCTTCGCGGATCAGCGTTTTCTCGCGGTCGGTGAGCGGTCGGACATTTTCGAACCAGCCTTCGATCGCGGGCTTGTTGCCATCGGGCGTGACAAGCGTCTGGAGCGCCTGCACCAGCCGCCAGGCAGGCGAATCGACCATCGCCTTGAGGCTCGAATGGACGTCGCCCTTCGGCCCGCGGCCCCATTTCTCGCCGCTCGCCACCAGTTCGAGTTCGATGATGCCCTTCGACCCCAGGTTGACCGTGACGTTGCCGGTCTTGCCTTGCGAGGCGAAGGGAATGAAGATGCCCTCGCATTTCTTGAGCGCCGCGAGGATGTTGGGCTTGGTCGCGATCTGGCGGAAGTGCGGCGAGCCGATCTCTTCCTCGCCCTCGCACACGAGCACGATATTGACCGGCAGTTTGCGCCCGGCGGCGCGGATCGCGTGGAGCGCGGCGAGGAAGGTCGCCTCGGGGCCCTTCTGGTTCACTGCGCCGCGGCCCATGATCGCCTGCCCGAAACCGGGGCGTTCGACCATCCTGCCCTCGAGCGGCGGCGACGACCATTCGGCGGCGTCGAACTGTTTGACGTCGTACATGAAATAGATGCCGAGCGTGCGCTTGGCGCCTACGTCGATCGTCCCGAACACGCCGGGATGGCCGTCGGTCGGCACGATCTCGACATTGGTGAAACCCGCATCCTTTGCGAGTTCGGCCATATAGGCGGCGCCTTCGGGCATGCTCCGATCTTCGGCGGCGATCGAGGGCAGCGCGATCCAGTCGCGGATGCGCTTGATCGACGCCTCCTTGCCGGCCTCAGCGGCCTTGCGGATATCGGTCATCGTTCCCGATTGCGCCCAGAGCGGCAGGGGCTGCATGAACGCGGCACCTGCGCCGAGCATCGCTGTGCCGCGCAGCAAGTCGCGGCGGTTCAGTCGGTCAAGCTCACGAAAATCCATCCTGCGTCCCCTGCCTGCTTCGTATACGAAGCAGTGTGCCGATCCCGCAGGGAAACGCAAGCTGGTGTCGGGGACTTACTGTTACCCGGCCGTTACGCGATCGGACGCGCGTCGATTTTCTCGGCAAGGAAGGCGAGGATTTTGGCCTTGTCGCTCGCCGGGTCGGGCCGCGCGCGGAAGGCGGCGAACCCGGCGAAGATCATCAACAGCGGAATGCCGGCAAAGATCGTCGCGAACAGTCCCGCGCGGGGAATGTAGAAATAGGCGAGGATGCCGCCGATCACGAACAGCGAGAGGAAGCCGACCCACGCGTAGGGGAAATAGCGTGCCTCGGGCGGCGTGCCGAAGGTGCCCGTGATCCGCGTGCCGCCCTTGTACGATTCCATGACTGCGTCGAGCACCGGTTCCATATTCATGGACGCATTGCGCTGGCGATAGCGCAGCTTCATCTCGCGCTCGCTGCCCTTGCCGAACACGCGCGCCTTCGCGTCCGGCATCGGATCGTCCATGATCTTTTTAAGGGTACGCGCGATCTGTTCGGGCGAATGGGGGGCGTATAGGTCGATCGGTTCCTGATTCGACATTGTTTCCCCCCTATTGTTCACGCCTTCTCCAGCAGGCCTTCGTCCTTGATCCGCTTCTGCCACAGCATCGGCGCGTTGACGTGGACATTCTGGCCTTCGCTGTCGACCGCGACGGTGACGGGGAAATCGCTGACCTCGAATTCGTAGATCGCTTCCATGCCGAGGTCGGCGAAGCCGACGACCTTGCTGCCCTTGATCGCGCGCGCCACCAGATAGGCGGCGCCGCCGACCGCCATCAGATAGGCGCTCTTGTGCTTTGCGATCGCCTGCGTCGCGGCGGGGCCGCGTTCGGCCTTGCCGACACAGGCAAGCAGGCCCTGATCGAGCATCATGTCCATGAACTTGTCCATGCGCGTCGCGGTCGTCGGGCCCGCGGGGCCGACGATTTCCTCGCCCACCGGATCGACCGGGCCGACGTAGTAGATGACGCGATCGCGGAATGTGACCGGCAGTTCTTCGCCCTTTGCGAGCATCTCGGCGATGCGTTTGTGCGCGGCGTCGCGGCCGGTGAGCATCTTGCCGTTAAGGAGCAGGCGGTCGCCCTGTTTCCAGCTTGCGACGACTTCGGGGGTCAGATTGTCGAGGTCGACACGGATCGCCGCCTTGTCGGGCGCCCAGTCGATCTGCGGATAGTCGGCGAGCACCGGCGGTTCGAGGAAGGCCGGGCCGCTGCCGTCGAGCGTCACATGCGCGTGGCGGGTCGCCGCGCAGTTCGGGATCATCGCGACGGGTTTCGACGCGGCGTGCGTCGGCCAGTCGGCGATCTTGACGTCGAGCACGGTCGCCAGACCGCCCAAGCCCTGCGCGCCGTTGCCGAGCGCATTGACCTTTTCATAAAGCTCGATGCGCAGTTCCTCGGTCGGATTGCTCGGCCCGCGCGCGAGCAGCTCGGTCATGTCGATCGGGTCCATCAGCGACTGTTTCGCGAGCAGCATCGCCTTTTCGGCGGTGCCGCCGATGCCGATGCCGAGCATGCCCGGCGGGCACCAGCCGGCGCCCATCTGTGGCACCATTTCGAGCACCCAGTCGACGATCGAGTCCGACGGGTTCATCATCCTGAACTTCGACTTGTTCTCGCTGCCGCCGCCCTTCGCGGCGACGTCGATCACGACCTTGGCGCCGGGCACCATTTCGACATTGAGGACCGAGGGGGTGTTGTCCTTGGTGTTCACGCGGCTGAACGCCGGATCGGCGAGGATCGATGCGCGGAGCTTGTTGTCGGGGTGGAGATACGCCTTGCGCACGCCCTCGTCGACGACCTGCTGCAGGCTGCGGGGGCTGTCGAGGCGGCAGTCCATGCCCCATTTGATGAAGACGGTGACGATGCCCGTATCCTGACAGATCGGGCGATGTCCCTCGGCGCACATGCGGCTGTTCGAGAGGATCTGCGCCATCGCGTCCTTTGCGGCGGGCGAGACTTCGCGTTCGTACGCGGCGCCCAAGGCGCGGATATAGTCCATCGGATGGAAATAGCTGATGTACTGGAGCGCGTCGGCGATCGTTTCGATGAGGTCGTCTTCGCGGATGATCACGGTGTTCATGTGCAGCCTTTCGCCCTTTTTTCGGGATTCGCGGTTTCCCTAGACCCGCATCGCCGGGGTGAAAAGGGGCGTCAGGTGCGGCGGCGGCCGAACATCGGCCGGGTCTGCGCGCGCGCCGGAGTGCCGTCGGGCGCTTCCACCGGTTCGCCGGGGTCCACCAGCGGGCGCTTGCGGGCAATCGCCTGCCAACTGCCCGCCGCGGCGAGGGCGAGGAGAAGGAGCCAGCCGCCCGCCGCCGACGGGATCAGCGCCCAAGCGAAGGCGACGGGCGTGATGATCGCCATAACCGTCGGGATCGCGGCGAGGATCGCGACGGTCCCGAATAGCGCCCACCAGCGTCCGAGCTGCGTCGCCGCCGCGCCGATCACGACATTGGTCGCGGCAAGCAGCAGGAATTTCGCGGCGACGGGGTAGGGGAGGCTCGCCATCGCCGGCGAATAGTCGCCGAGCGTGAACGCGGCCTGGATATCGAAGAGAAGGTAATTTTCATACGCATCGCTGAGCGCCGCAGCGACGGGTAGCGCCGCGGCGGCGAGGAGCGCGCGAAGCCGGAGTTCGTGCCACAGCGCAATGCAGCCGCTGGCGAGAAATCCGGCGTAGAGCAGCATGTAGAGA
>JAFAED010000436.1 GCA_023424275.1 Pseudomonadota bacterium
GATAGGGATCCTGCGGAACCAGCGGGTCTTCGGCGTTCGACAGGCCGTTATGCCCACCCGCAAGCCAGGGGTCCTCATAGACGACCGCACCCAACAGCTCCGGCACTTTGCTGTACGCCCGCTTCCACAGCGCGCGGAAGGCACGCGCCGAACTGATGATGGGAAGGTAGAGGACATTGTGCCGCGCCGCGATCTCGCTGAGCTTATAGGGCATGCCCGCACCGCAAGTGACGCCCGCGACAAGGCCCTTCGTCCGTTCCAGCACGCCTTCGAGAATCTGCTGCGCGCCGCCCATTTCCCAGAGCACGTTGATGTTGATCGCACCCTTGCCGCCCGAGACGTCATAGGCGCGCTTGACTTGCGCGACCGCGCCTTCGATCCCGTAGTTGATCAGCTCTTCGTGACGTTCGCGGCGCGTCAACGCGCGATAGATCTGCGGGATGATCTTGCCTTCGGCGTCATAGCTGTCGGCGTTGACCGCCGACACGGTGCCGATCCCGCCCGCTGCTGCCCAGGCGCCGCTCGACATATGGTTCGTCGCCGACACGCCCTTGCCGCCTTCGACCAGCGGCCAGACTTCACGCCCGCCATAAAGGATGGGCTTCAAACCTTTGAACACTCTAGACCTTCTCTCTCTCCGCCGCTTCGCGCCTGCGAACCGGCCCCCATTGCCGCTTGCGTAAGCGGAAATTCGGCCCACTTGTCAATCGAAGCCGACCCATCCGCCGCTGAACGGCCCATATCCTTCAAGCGCGCGAGCATAGAGCTTTTCATAGGCGCCGACCATATTTGATTCGTCGAACCGTTCGCGGGCGACGCGCCGGTTCGCGGCCCCGACCTCGGCCCGCAGTGCGGAATTTTCCACCATTTGCGCCAGTGCCGCGCGAAATGCGTCCTCGTCGGAAGCCACGAACGGCCGGTTCGCGTCGGAGACCATCGCGGCAACATCGCCCACCGCGGGGGTGACTACGGGCAAACCCGCCGCCATCGCCTCGATCACCGCGATCGGCGCCTGTTCGCTGAGCGACGAGAGCGCGAGCAGGTCGAAATGCCCGATCCAGCACGCGGGTTCGGCCATGAAGCCCGGCATAATGAGCCGATCGCCCATTCCGCACGCCGCCGCCTCAGCCGCGATCGCCGCACGTTCCGGGCCTTCACCGACGATCACAAGCCGGACATGTGGTGGCAAGGTCGCCACCGCGCGTACGAGCCGCGTCAAATCCTTGACCTTCCGCAACCCCGCGACGGTGCCGATCACAACATCGCCTTCGCGCCGCTGGAAGCCGGGGATCGGCGTTGCGAGGGCCGCAGCATAGGCCGCCACGTCGATGCCGTTGCGGACCAGCCTGACCTTGTGCCCCACCCCCCATTCCCGGGCCGCGATCCGCTGAAGCAGCGTCGACGGCACAATCACCGACTGCGCGGTACGCAGCCCGATGCGCCGGAAGAGGTTGCGTTTCCAGTTACGCCGGACGCTTTCGTCCTCGTTGAAGCCGTCCTCGTGATGGATCAGTTCGGGCATGCTGTGCCAGAGGCGTGCGACGTGCAGGCGACGCGCCATCACCCCGTCCATGGCGCCCCAATTATAGCTCAGCACCAGTTCGAACCGCGTCATATATTCGGCCAGATCGCGATAGCGACCAAGCGCAGGCTTGCCATGAATGGGCGGAGCATCCTTCGGAAAATCGACGACAATCCCAGGATCGATCGCGTCACGCGCCCCAAGCGCCTCGGGCATCGCCGACAGGATCGTGTGATGCGCCCGGTCGCCCATCAAATTCATCAGGCGGACGGCGCGCGCCTCCTTCCCGCCGAGCGAAAAGCTCGAATGGAGGTGCAGGATCCGGATCGGCCAGGGCGTGGCGGGCTCTTCACTCACGCTTGCGGGAGTTCCGCGATCCAGGCCTCGATCGCCGCGCGCGCCTCGGGCTCGTCCATGGTGGGTGCGTGGCCGACGCCCGGTATCTCGACCAGCCGTGCGCGCGGGAGTTCGGCCACCATCCTGTCGCCCGCCGACCGCGCCAATATGTCCGACAGCGCGCCACGCAGGATCAGCAGCGGGACGTCGCCGAGCGCGCGGTATGCCGGCCACAGATCGACCCCGCCGGCATCGCCGTTCGGCACGCGCAGCGGCGCCGCGATCTGCTTGTCATAATCGGTGACGATGCGCCCCTCGGGGGTCAGTTTGTGCGTGCGCTTGGTAAGCCGCAGCCAGTCGTGGATTCCATAGCCCGGATAGACCGCCGCGTTGAGTTCGGCAAAGGCGCGTGCCGCATGCATCCAGGTCGGCTGGCTGCCGCCGGCGCCGATATAATCGCGGATGCGTTCCAGCCCCGCGCTCTCGAGCTCGGGCCCGACATCGTTGAGCACCGCTCCGACAAGCCGCCCGGGCATGCTTGCCGCCATCAGCATCGACACCAGCCCGCCCAGCGAGGTGCCGATCGTCGCAAAGCGGCCGATGCCCAACTCGTCGAGCATCGCGACGACATCCTGCACATAGGTCAGCGGGACATAGGTCATCGGGTCCTTCGCAAAGGCGCTTTCGCCGCGGCCGCGAAATTCGATCACGATCACCTGGCGAAATTGCGCGATATGCGGCGCGAGCGCTTCGAAATCGCGGGCGTTGCGTGCCAGGCCCGGCATACAGAGGACCGGCGGCGCGGTTTCGGTTCCCTCGGGTCCGGCATAGACGCGCGCGTGCAGCCGGACGCCGTCGGACGACCACCAATATTGGTCCGACCATTCGCGGCGGCTGTCCTGCTTAGCCAATATGGCAATTCTCCTTGGTCGACGGTCGGGCCCGTCCCGCCGCGCGGGACTCGTCCGCGTCTATCGCCAACCGCGCCGCGCGGCGCAAGCAATCCGTCGCATCGGACGGCCATAGGT
>JAFAED010000474.1 GCA_023424275.1 Pseudomonadota bacterium
CAACAGCACCGCGCTCTGCGCGTCGAGATCGAGCACCGCGGCGGCGAAGAAAACGAACAGCGAGGTCAGTGATCCGAACGCGAAGCTGTTGAGGAACTGCACGCCGAGCAGCAACATCAGCGGCGGAAAGGACAGCGACACGCGGATCTCGTTCCGCCAACCGATGCCGGGTTCGGCCACCACGGCGCGCGGCGGCACGCGGCTGATTGCAAACAGCGCGATCGGCACCATCAGCAGGAAGAGGCTTGCATAGGCCATGATCCGCCCCTGCAGGCTGATCCCCGGGATCAGCAGCTGCGCCGCCGCCGGCGCGGCAAAGGCCAGGATCAACGCGATCTTCGCGAACCAGTCGCGCATTCCATAGAGTAGCGCGCTGTCGGCCGGCGACCGCACCAACGCCGACCCCCACGACAATTGCGCGACCTCGTAAAGACTGAAGCTGGAATAAAAGAAGACCATTGTCAGGAAGAGCGCCGCAAAGGGCAGCCGATCGCCCACGGTCACCAGCGCGAGCAGGAGCAGGAACAAGGGAATGATCGCGGTGAGCATCCAACGCCGATGCGCGCCAAGCCCCGTTCGCACGCGGTCGACCATCGTGCCGATCAGCGGGTCGACGACGCCGTCCCAGATCGTCGTGAGCGAAAAGAGCAACCCGACCAGCGCGACCGAAATCACCCCGCCTTCGGCGATATAGGGCGGCAGGTAGACGCTGAAAGGCAGGCCGAGGATGACCGTCGGCCCCGCCGTCGCGGCATAGGCCGCGACCGTCCGCGGGCGCAAAGCAGGCGTGTCACCGGCCGGCGCGGCCGAAGAAAGGGCGGTACTAGCCAAGATGCAAGGCTCCGTAACAGAAGCCCGCACGCTTTCAGCTATTTACAATAATGTCAATATGTAGAGATCGGGAGCGGCTGCCCCTAGGTCCCAACCCTAACGGATCTTGAAGTGCAAAAGGAAGGGTTGCAGGCGCCAGTCGATCTGATCGTGATCCAGCCACGTCTCTTCGATCCCCATCAGCGTATTCAGCATCGAATCGCCGACAACGATATCGAAGAACAGCCGCGCGGCGGCCTCCGGATTGTCGATCTCCGCCCGGCCCGTCGCCGCCCATTCGGCGAACAGTCCGGTCAACTCCTCCAGCGCGGGCACATGCAGGTCGCGGTATATCTGCAACGCAAATTCGCGGTCGCGCAGACTTTCGGAGATCAGCATGCGCATCAACGCAACGGCACGCGGCGATTCCATCAACTCACTCTGGCGATGCGCATAGGCCTTGAGCGTATCGACGCTCGACAAGGCGCGCGTCGTTTCGTCGTCGAGCGACCGGAGCATGGCTTCGTCGCACCACCGCGTTGCGATAGCGTGGAGCAACCCCTGCTTGTTGCCGAACAATTCATAGAGCGTGGCGAGCGATCCGCCCGAACGCTTGACGATCTCGGCCAGGCTGGTGCGCTCATAACCTTGTTCCAGGAAAAGCGATTCCGCGGCGTCCAGAATGGCGCTTTGCCGCCGCTCGCGCGGCGATGGCCTATCTATCTGACATGAATCCGATTCCAGCGTCGTCATTTTTGCATTCCTCTTCCCTTGCCCTTTTCTGTAATTTAAATTACACGGCGCCCGAGCGCAAGCTTTTGCGTATAACCAACTCCCGCACAACTGCGATTTTTCAGGGGTCCATATGAGTCGCTTTCGTCCTCTTGGCTGCGCCGCCGGCGCTGCACTGGCTCTGGTGCTGGCTTCATGCTCGTCGGAAGCGCCCCCCGCGCCGCCGCCACCCGAAGTCAATATCGTCACGATCCGGACGCAGGCAGTACCGAATGTTATCGAACTGCCTGGCCGCGTTCAGGCCTATCGCACGTCCGAAGTGCGCGCGCGGGTCGACGGCATCGTCGAACGCCGCCTGTTCAACGAAGGCAGCTTCGTGCGCGCCGGTGCGGCCCTGTTCCGCATCGATCCGCGCCAGTTGACCGCGACCGCCAATGCCGCGCGGGCGCAGCTCGCCCGCGCACAGGCGACGGCCGCCAATGCGCGGCAGGTCGTCGGACGCTATCAACCGCTGCTCGCCGACCAGGCGATCGGCAAGCAGGAATATGACGCCGCCGTCGCCGCGCAGCGCACCGCCGAGGCCGATGTGCAGGCGGCGCAAGCCAATCTGGAATCGGCTCGGCTCAATCTGGGCTATGCGTCGGTCACCGCGCCCATCTCGGGCCGCGCGCGCCGCGCCGAAGTGACCGAAGGCGCACTCGTCAGTGCGGGTCAGGGCACGCTGCTGACGACGATCGAACAGATCGACCGCGTCTATGTCAATTTCGGCCAGTCGAGTTCGGACCTGCTCGCGAACCGCCGCGAAATGGGATCGGGCAAGGTGACCGCGCCCCAGTTCGATCGCGTCGAAGTCCAGTTGATCCTCGAAGACGGCACCCCCTTCCCCGTCGTCGGCCATCTCGATTTCCTCGACCTGTCGATCGACGAGGCGACGGGCACCGCCGCGCTGCGCGCCGAATTCCCGAACCCCAACGCCGCGCTGCTGCCCGGCCAATTCGTTCGCGCGCGCATCTTTGCGGGCAACCGGGCGGACGGCGTGCTGATCCCCCAGCGCGCGGTCAAGCTGGCCGCCGACAATGCGAGCGTCATGGTGCTCGATGCCAAGAATATCGCGACGCCGCGGCCGGTGAAACTCGGCACGATGGTCGCGGGCCAGTGGGCAATCCTCGATGGGCTGAAACCCGGCGACCGCGTGATCGTCGACGGGCTGCAAAAGGTGCAGCCGGGTCAGCCGGTGCGCGTCGCGCAGCCCAAGGGCACCGCCTCGACTCCCGCCTCCAAGCGTTGATCTGACATGACCCCCCGCTTCTTCATCGACCGACCCATCTTTTCGTGGGTCATCGCCATCGGCATCCTGCTATCGGGCATCATCGCGCTGCGCGGGCTTCCCGTGGAGCAATATCCGACCGTCGCACCGCCGTCGCTGACGATCGGCGTCACCTATCCGGGCGCCGACGCGAGCACGCTCGAACAGAATGTCACACAGGTCATCGAGCAGGAACTGAACGGGGTCGAGGGCTTCCTCTACATGGCCTCGACCAGCGAATCGAACGGCACCGCGTCGATCACCCTGACCTTCGAGGCTGGGACCGACATCGACAATGCGCAAATGGAGGTCCAGAACCGCCTCCGCCGCGTCGAGCAGCGTCTCCCCGAGGACGTCCGTCGCCAAGGCATTTCCGTAACCGAGGCGAATGCAGGCTTCCTGTTGATCGTCGCGATCACCTCGAAAAGCGGCAACACCGACCCGATGGAGGTCAATAATTTCGCCAACACGCGCGTACTCGACGAACTGCGCCGCGTGAATGGCGTCGGTAATGTTCAGGCCTTCGCGCCCGAATATGCGATGCGCAT
>JAFAED010000498.1 GCA_023424275.1 Pseudomonadota bacterium
ATCTGCGTGTCCGCTACGTCGGCGGCGGTCTTTTCAATCACCTGCAGGACATCTCGAACAACAAGATCGGGAGCCGGACCTATGTCGATATCGGCGCGCGCGTCGAAGTTGGCGACGCGACCATCCATGCGACGGTGAACAATCTGTTCGATCGCGACCCGCCGCTGACCACTTTGGCGCAAATTCACTACGACCAGATCGGTCGCTATTTCCAGATCGGCGCGAAGATCAAGTTCTAGCCGGTCTCCCGGGCTCTGCCGTTCGGCGGGGCCCGGGCTCCTTTCTATTGGCGGGTTGGCGCCGTGACGCCTGCGCGCCCTTTCCATTCTGCCGGGAAAAGCCATGAATGTCACCGCATTGGGTTCCGCACTTTTTGCACTGTTGCTCGGCGCCCCGGCAGAGCCGCCGGTGCCTGCCCCGCTTTCCGCGACGCCATCTTCGATTTCGGCAATGCCGTTCGAGGTCGCGATCCCGAATACGCGCCAGGTCGAATTCATTTCGCGCGTGAACGGGCATGCTTATGCGTTGAAGCTTGCGATACCGATGCGGCCGCCGCCGCCGAAGGGCTACCGGGTTCTTTATGTGCTCGACGGCGACAATTATTTCGGTACCGCGACCGAAGCGGTCAGGATGAACGGGAATGCGCCCGACGTTCTCGTCGTCGGTATCGGCTATCCGGACACGGCGGCATTTGCGGCGCAATCGCGCGCCCGGCACCCGGCGCCGCCGCAATGGCTGAGCAATCTCGATCCAGTGACGGCTGCGCGAATTCTGGAGCGAACTTACGATCTGACGCTGCCCGCGAGCGAGGATGTGCTGGCAGGCCAATCGGTCGCCGGTCTGTCGACGAGCAAGCCATCTGATGTCGGCGGGCTGGACGATTTCCTGCAAACGATCGAATCCGAGGTTAAGCCTCGGGTCGCTGCCATTGTCCCGATCGATCGAGACAACCAGGTTCTGTTTGGCCATTCGCTGGGCGGACTCGCCGTCCTTCACGCACTTTTCACCGGGGCCGGCCACTATCGAAGCTATATTGCCGCTAGCCCGTCCATCTGGTGGAGCAACAGCGCGGTTCTCGCGGGAGAGGCGCAATTCTCGGCCGGCGTCGCGAGCGGCCGCCTGGCGCCGCGGCTGCTGGTCACCATGGGAGCCGATGAAGATCTCGTGCCGAAATCCTTGATGCCTGGCATCGATCGGAACGAGGCGGCGGCGATGCTGCGCAAATATAATATGGTCGGGAATGCCCGCGATCTGTCTTCAAGATTGCGAAACCTCCGCGGCGCGGCAGGATATGAAGTCGCAGACTTTGCCCTGTTCGCTGACCAGGATCATGGACATGCCGTGTGGCCGGCCATGGGCCGGGCAGTGTCATTCGCCTTTTCGCAGTCCGCCGACTGACATCTCGTGACAGGTTTATCCATGAAGCTGCAACTGACGGCCTTTCTGTGCATGCTCCTCGCCCTTTGTGTGCCCGCCACCGCGCGGACGGTTTCTGGGGTCACTCCCGAGCGACCCGAAGCTGCTCAGTCGGCGCCTCGTCTGGACGCGGCGGACATCGACGACTGGCTTGACGGCTTCATGGGACACGCCATGCCGACAGGTGACATAGCGGGCGCCGTCGTCGTCGTGGTCAAGGATGGCAAGTTGCTCACACAGCGCGGATATGGCTTCTCCGACGTGGAAGCACGGCGAGCGGTTCGGCCCGAGGCAACCCTTTTTCGCGTCGGATCCATCTCGAAGTTGTTCACATGGACGGCCGTGATGCAACTGGTCGAAGAGCGTAAGATCGATCTCGACGCGGACATCAATCGCTACCTCGATTTCCGCATCCCCCCACGTGGCGGCAAGCCGGTCACGATGCGGCAACTCATGACGCACACGGCGGGCTTTGACGAACGTCTCAAAGGTCTGTTTACGGCAAAGCGCGAAAATCTGGTGCCGCTGGACATCTATATCAAAAGCTGGACCCCCAAGCGGGTATATGACGCGGGCGCGGTTCCTGCCTATTCGAACTATGGCGCAGCCCTTGCCGGCTACATCGTGCAGCGCGTCTCGGGCAAATCCTACGACGAATATGTCGAGCAGGAGATCTTCGATCCGCTCGGCATGACCCGCTCGTCTTTGCGCCAGCCTCTGCCCGCCCGCTTTACCAAGGATATGGCAACACCTTATCTGCGCGCTTCTGGCGGACCGCGAGCCTATGAGCTGATGAGCGCCGGACCTGCGGGAAGCCTCAGTGCAACGGGTGCCGACATCGCGCGCTTCATGATCGCGCATCTGCAAAATGGGCAATATGGGTCGCGCCGCATTCTCGCCGAGGGAACGGCGCGGCAGATGCATGCCGAACAGACGAAGATCGTTCCGTCACTGAACGCGATGGCTCTGGGCTTCTATCGTGAAGACCGCAACGGCCGTCCCATTATCGGCCATGCGGGCGCGACGGAAGGCTTTTACTCCGACCTCCATTTGCTGACCGACGACAATGTCGGTATCTTCATATCGATGAACAGCGCTGGCAAGGACGGCGCGGCGGGCAGACTGCTTCGTTCGATGCTGATCGGCTTCGTTGATCGCTATTTTCCGGTTTCCGCGGCTCCCCTCCCGACGACGCGCACGGCGAAATCGCACGCGAAGATTATCGAGGGTTTTTATTGGCCCAGCAGGCGGATGGACACATCCTTCTTCGCAATCGGAAAGCTCACCAACCAAAGCCGGGTCGTTGCGCTGCCCGATGGAAGGATATCTGTCAGCACTTTGAAGAATGCTGCAGGCGACGTGAAGACATGGCGGGAAATTGCGCCTTATCTCTGGGAGGACGAAACGGCCACGGCACGCCTGTCGGCCGTCGTCAGGAACGGTGAGGTAGCCTATTTCGGCCACGATGGCGCGGCGCCGGTCAATGTAATGCAGCGAGTGCCGTTCTGGGCCGAGGCGCGCTGGAATATGCTGCTGCTCAATGTCGGTGTGGGGATCCTCGTGATCACGATATTGATGAAGCCAGTAATTGCCTTGATGCGCCGCTTCGCCTTCTCTCCCGCGCGGGCACCGTCCCCGCGTGTCAGAAGCCACTGGCCTGTCTATGGTTCCGCGATCATCGTCCTTCTCGCGCTCGGCGCCTGCATGTTCGCCCTCAGCCAGTTGGCCGGAGGGGTGACCACGTTTGACGACCGCGTCGATGTCCCGGTCCGTCTGGCGCAGATGATCGCCGTCCTCGGCCTGCTCAGCGCGCCGATCGCCACATGGAATGTCGTTGCCGTCTGGCGCAGCGACCCCGTGCGCTGGCTGCACAGAATCTGGTCGGTGCTGTTC
>JAFAED010000048.1 GCA_023424275.1 Pseudomonadota bacterium
TTGAAGGCGTTGAGGAACTGCGTCGCGAACAGGGGCAGGAACCGGCGTTGCTTCATCAGCGCAAAAGAACCGGTCATTGAAAATCCACTTTATCAGTCCGACATGCGCGCCTCGCCTGTCCGAAACATTCTCTTTTCGGGCAATGCTGTTGTCGCCGGGCGGGCTTATCGGTTAGGGCTTGCAGGGTCAAAGCCGATTTTGGGACCCATTTTGGAACGGACACACCGACAGGGATCATGCTGAGCCTTCCGAACATCCTGACATTGTCGCGTATTTTCGCGGTTCCCATCCTGCTCTTCCTGCTCTGGCCGGGGGTGATCGAGGGGTCGCACCAGCCGAAGCCGATCGATTATGCGCTCGCTTTTGGCCTTTATTGCCTGATGGGCATTACCGATTATTTTGACGGCTATGTTGCACGGTCGCGCGGCATCGTGTCGCGGCTGGGCGCCTTCCTGGACCCCATCGCCGACAAGATCATGATCGCGGCGGTGATTTTGCTGCTCGTCTTCACGCGCGACATCGCTGGATATCATGTGATCGCCGCGCTGATGATCCTGCTGCGCGAGATCATCGTGTCGGGGCTGCGCGAATTCCTCGCGACGTTGCAGGTGTCGATGCCCGTCACGCAGCTTGCCAAGTGGAAGACCACGTTCCAGCTCGTCGCGTTCGGCGCGCTGATCCTAGCCGGCGCGTTGCCCGCGATGGTGTGGATCAAGACCGTGGGGCTCGCGTCGCTGTGGGGCGCGGCGGTGCTGACGCTGATCACCGGCTGGGATTATCTGCGCGTCGGCCTGAAGCATATGGATTGAGCCGATGGCGCTGCAGATCGCCTATTTCGCCTGGGTCCGCGAACGCATGGGCATGGCCGACGAGATGGTCGAGGTTCCGCCTGGCGTCGCCCATGTCGGCGCGCTGGTCGCCTGGCTCGCCGCGCGTGACGAGCGCGGTGCACTGGCCTTCGCCGAACCGGGGCGTATCCGCGCCGCGATCGACGGGGTGATGATGGGGCCGGATGCCGCGTTGTCGGGTGCGCGCGAGGTGGCCTTGTTCCCGCCGGTCACGGGCGGATGATCCGGGTGCTGGTCCAATCGGCGGCAATCGATATTCCCGCCGAATTCGACCTGCACGATGCAGGCGGGCACGGCGCGAGCGCGAGTTTCATCGGACGGGTGCGCGGCGACGACGACCTGACCGAGCTGTTCCTCGAGCATCATCCGGCGATGACCGACGCGGGCCTCGCCGACCTTGCGCATGCGGCGGCAGACCGATGGCGGTTGTCGGCACTGACGCTGATCCACCGCGTTGGCGCGATGACGCCGGGCGAGACGATCGTGCTGGTCCTGGCGAGCAGCGCGCATCGCGCCGAGGCGCTGGCTGCGTGCGAATTTCTGATCGACCGGCTGAAAACCGATGTGATGCTGTGGAAGCGCGAGCGTTTCGCCGACGGGCGGGTGCAGTGGGTCGAACCGCGCGAGGGCGATCATGGGCGCGCGGAGCGGTGGGATTAGGCTGTCGATTGCGGGATTGATGTCGGTTTTGGGGTGGAGAGCGGACGTTGCCCCCTCTCACTTTCGTCATCCCGGACTTGATCCGGGATCCATCTGCCTTCGATCGCTCCCGCCGCTCAGAGCAGGAACATCATCGTCGCGGTGAAAAAGATCGCGAAGCTCTGCACGAACAGCCGGAAATCATTGCTCGAAAAGATCGTCTCCGGCTTGCGGTGGGCCGCCAGCGCGGTGCGCAGCTCACCCTGCCAATCGGCGGGCGCGTTCAACCGCGCGATGGTCAGCTGCCGCGTGCCATGCTCGCGGATCAGACGGCGAATATCGATATGATTGTCCGAGTCCATGCCCGGCAAGCTAGGAACTTCTTAACGACTCGGTAAGGTTAAAAGATCGTTAACGATTGCCGCGTGCCAAAGCGGGACGGCCCGAGGGGCCTGACCCTATGCTCCCGGCATAGGCCGCACCCGCACCGCCTTGCGATCGCCCGCGCCCGCCTGGAACGGCTTGCATCGCTGCGGCCGCATCCGCGGGCCAAGGCACAGCCGAACCTCGCTCAACCAGCCCTTGCGATCGGTCGATACCGCGATCATCGTATCGGCAACGCCGGGGTTGGCGGCGGCGAACGCACGGCGGATGCTGCCCGCGGTCTGCGGCTTCGCCGCCAGCGCCTTCATGTCGGGAAAGCGCACCGCGCCGAACAATATCGCGGCCGACCGGAAATAGGCGGCCGGGTTCGGGCTCATGCACGTCCCGTGCTTCGCCCATTCATGCTGCAACAGCTGCGCCGACGGGGTCATGCACATATGCTGTTTCAGCACCGGCTGCGGCACGATCTTTGCCGGGCGGCACCATTGCGGATAGCCGGGATTATCGGTTTCGGGCCACAGGCCGTGCAGCACCCAGCCGAACCGCCCGCTCTCGCCCGAACATTGGAAACGGTCGCGCGCATCGCGCGGATTGCGCACCCCGGCGCAATGCTGCGGCGACCAGCTCATGCTCAGCAGATACCCCGTAATTTTCGGGCTCCGTACCGGTTCGCCACGCTTCGGCTGTTCGATCCGAGGGACCGATATGCGGCTCGGAACCGAACAGGCCAGCGCCTGCGCCTGGGCCGCGACCGGCAGCAGCGCGAGCGGCAGCGCCGCGGCGCTAAGCCAGCGCAAAATCGAGCCCGATGTCCGCCGCCGGCGCCGACTGGGTCAGCCGCCCGACCGAGACATAGGTCACGCCCGTCGCGCCGATGTCGCGGATCGTGTCGAGCCGGACCCCGCCCGACGCCTCGGTCGGCACCTTGCCGTCCACCAGCGCGACGCACTGGCGCAGCTCATCGAGGTCCATATTGTCAAGCAGCAGGTGCGTCGCACCGGCGGCGAGGGCCGGTTCGACCTGTTCGACGCGGTCGACCTCGACGATGATGTCGGCGATCCCCGCCGCGACCGCGCGCCTTACCGCTTCCTCGACCGATCCGGCGACCGCGACATGATTGTCCTTGATCATCGCCGCATCCCACAGGCCCATGCGGTGATTCTTCGCGCCGCCCATTCGCGTCGCATATTTTTCCAGCACGCGCAGGCCGGGGATCGTCTTGCGCGTGTCGAGCAACGTTGCGCCCGTGCCCGCCAGCGCGTCGACATATTGGCGCGTCATCGTCGCGATGCCCGACAGATGCTG
>JAFAED010000074.1 GCA_023424275.1 Pseudomonadota bacterium
CTCCAGTCCGCGCACCGGGTCGTGTTCAAATCGAGCGGCGGCAATGACGTGATCCTTGGCGAAATGCGCGAACAGGATCGGTTCGAACTCGCCGACGGCAAGACGCTGGCCGACTATGCCGCGACCGACAATGCGGACGGCAGCACCACGCTGGCGACCGAAGGACACAGCGTGACCTTCTTCGGCACCGCCGCCAATGCGCGCGTCGCGTCGGCTTCGGACGATGACGACGATGATCATGACGACGATCATGGCAGCGACGACGACGATAACGACGACGATGCGCCGCCGCCGTCCCATGCAGATACGCTGACGGGTACCGCCGGAAAAGACGTGCTGAAAGGCGGGTCGGGTGACGATGTCATCGAAGGTCGCGGCGGCGACGACACGCTGAGCGGCGGATCGGGCGACGACACCCTCCACGGCGGCGCCGGCGACGACGTCCTGTCGGGCGGGTCGGGCGACGATGTGCTGACCGGCGGCAAAGGCGACGACACGCTGAGCGGCGGATCGGGCGACGACCGCCTCGACGGCGGCGAGGGTGACGACGTGATGACCGGCGGCAGCGGCGACGATGTCTTTGTCTTTAGCGAGGGTGACGATCGCATCGCCGACTTCCGCCTCGGCGAAGATGCCATCGACCTTAGCGGGCTTGGAATCACGGCGCAGAACTTTGCGTCGCGAGTAACGCTGAGCCAGTCGGGAAGCGATACGCTGGTCCGTATCGACGGCAACATGCTGCGCCTCGACGGTGTTGCGGCGGCAGATATGCAGACGGCGTCGTTCGTCTTTGCCGCATCGGCGACCGGCGGCGCGCTCAACACCCCGCCACCGGCGGAGCCTGTGGGGAGCGATCCGGCACCGCAGCCGGTCGTCGACGACCTCGACAGTCGCGATCTTGTGCACGAACGTTGGGGTGGATTGCTCGACGTCGGGGTTTCGCCGTGGCGGCTCGAAATGGAGAGTTACCACGTAAAACAGCAGGATTGGCTTTTCCACTATTAGCCCGAACCCCCCAGGAGCGTCCGGACTGGTTGGAACCGGTCCGGACGTGACCCCGAGAAGGAAAGAACCAGGGTGATGCGAACCGACCCGGCGATTCCCGAGCCAATCAAGCAGGCCTTCGCGGCCTGCCGCCAACATTTCGTTGCCGCCGCCGCGTTCAGCGCGCTCGTCAACATCCTCTATCTGGCCCCGACCATCTATATGATGCAGGTTTATGATCGGGTCGTTCCAACCGGGGGCGAACTGACCCTGTTCTGGATCACCGTCATCGCCGGGATCGCTATTGCGTGCCTGAGCGCGCTGGACATGGTGCGCAGCCGCCTGATGCTGCGCGCCTCGCTTCGCCTCAACCGCCAACTCGCCTCGCCGATCCTCGACCGGCTGCTGGCACGGGCAAAAGGGGGCGCGGATCCGGCGGCGTCCCAGGCCCTGCGCGATTTCGACACCTTTCGTCAGGCGGTCGCCAGCCCTTCGGCGATCGCTCTGTTCGATATTCCCTGGACGCCGCTCTATTTCCTGGTCGCGTTCCTGATCCATCCGCTGCTTGGTCTGATGATCTTCGCAGGCGCGCTCGTCCTGCTCGGCCTCGCCTTGCTCAACGAACGCGCGACCAAGCGATCGGCCGCGGCAGGACATCGCGCGATGGCCGCAGCTTATGCCGGGCAGGAGGCCATTTTCGACCGCGCCGAGATCGTGCGCGCGCTTGGCATGCGCCGTGGGCTCGTCGCCCGCCAGATCAATGATCGGCGCGAAGGACTGGAAGCGAGCGCAACGACGCAGTTTATCGCGGCGCGCTACGCTGGCCTCGTGAAATTCGCGCGGATGTTCCTGCAGTCGCTCGCCCTGGGCATCGGGGCCTTTCTTGCCATCCACGCCGAAATCTCCGTCGGCGCGATCATCGCGGCCTCGGTGCTGCTCGCACGGGCGCTGCAACCGATTGAGCAGATGGTCCAGGCGTGGCCCGCGATCGGACAGGCGCGCGCAGCCAAGGCGTCGGTCGAGTCCCTGTTTCGCGCGACCGACGAACTGGTCGTAGAGCGCCTCGCGCTCCCGACGCCCGAAGGCTATGTACAGCTTTCCAACATCCTGCTTCGCACGCCCGACAATAGTGCGCTCATCCTGCGTGGCGTTTCGACCTGGCTGATTCCGGGTGAAGTGCTGGGCGTGGTCGGCCCGTCGGGTGCGGGCAAGACGACGCTGGCACGGATCGCTGCCGGCGCAATCCCGCCCGATGGCGGCGAAGTGCGCATCGATGAAGCGCAATATAGCGACTGGGATCCCGAACGGCTGGCGTCGCACATCGGCTATCTGCCGCAGGATCCGACGCTGCTGCCCGGAACGATCGGTGAGAATATCTCGCGTTTCGCTGCCGCGCGCGGCGATCATGCGGCCGATATCGATCACAAGGTTACCCGCGCCGCTATCGCGGCCGGCATTCACGACATGATCCTTCACCTGCCCGGCGGTTATAATGCCCGTCTCGGTGACGGGGAATTGCGCCTGTCCGGTGGGCAGGCGCAGCGCATCGCGCTCGCGCGCGCTCTCTATGGCGATCCCCGCGTGCTGATCCTCGACGAGCCGAACGCCGCGCTCGACAGCCAGGGCGAAGAGGCGCTGAACGAGGCCATCGCCGCTGCCAAGATGCGCGATGCATCGATCATGATCGTCACGCACCGCCAGTCGGCGCTGCGCGATGCCGACCGGCTCGCGGTGATGAAGAACGGGACGATCGAGCACCAGGGACGGCGTGAGGAGGTCATCGAGTTGCTGCGCGACAGCGCCAAAGCCGCCGCCAATGTGGTGAGAATGAAGAGGACGAAGAAGCCATGAATGCGATCAGCTTTGGTGACGAATTGCACGGCGCGCCGATCCCGATTGAGGCTATCGATTCGCCCAAACGTGAACTGCGCATCGGCCTGCTCATCGCCGGCGCCTTCTTTATCGGCCTGCTTGGCTGGGCGGCGCTGACCCCTCTCGACGCCGGCGCGTTGGCGCAGGGATCGGTTTCGGTCGCGGGCAATCGCCAGGCCGTCCAGCACAAGGACGGCGGGATCGTGACGGCGCTGATGGTCGCCGAAGGTAGCGAAGTACGTCGCGGCGACGTGTTGCTGAAAATATCGGCTTCCGACGTCGTTGCGGCAGAGCGCGGGCTGACGGGCGAGGTCGTTGCACTGTTGGCGCAGCGCGCGCGGCTCATCGCCGAACGCGACGGCGTCGGCAGCATAACCGAGCCCGTCGAGTTTTCGACCTTTCTCGTGGGCGACCAGGCGCTCGCGGAGGAGGCGATGCGTGGACAACGCCTCCTCTTCGACGCACGGCGTCGGTCAAATGCGACGGAGCTAGGCATGCTGGGCCAACGCGTCGCGCAGCATAATCAGCAGATCGTGGGCTATGGCGCGCAGATCGAGTCCAATCGGACGCAGCAGCGCCTGATCACCGAAGAGTTGACGGGGCTACGCTCCTTATCCGCGCGCGGGTTCGTTTCGACGAACCGCCTGCGCGCGGTCGAGCGCAGCTCGGCGCAGCTCGACGGCGATTTCGGCGCGCTGCGTGCGGACGTCGCGCGGCTCCAGGAAGCGGTCGGCGAATCGCGGCTCCAGATGGTGTCGATGGACCGCCGGATGCTCGAGGAGGTCGCTACCCAGCTTCGCGAAGTGCAGGTGCGGCTCGACGAACTGCAGCCGCGACTGTTTGCGACGCGCGAGCGGCTGACGCAGTCGGTGGTGCGTGCGCCGGCGAGCGGGCGGGTGGTCGGCCTGAAGGTCTTTACGGTCGGCGGGGTCGCTGCCCCCGGCGACGTGTTGATGGAGGTCGTCCCCAAGGACAAGGCGTTGGTCGTATTGGCAAAGGCGTCGCCGAACGATGCCGACGACTTGTCGCCAGGAATGGAAACGCAGGTACGCTTTTCAGGAATCCAGGAACGCAGCCTGCCGATCCTGATGGGCAAGATCAGCAAAGTATCTGCGGACAGTTTCGAGGACAATCGTACCGGCCTCGAATATTTCGAGATCGAGGTGATGGTGCCGCCCGCAGAAATGAAGAAGATTGCGGCACTGCGCGGCGAAAATGGCCTTCGCGCGGGTATGCCAGCCGAGGTGATGGTGCCGCTGCGCAAGCGTACAGCGCTGGCTTATCTGCTGGAGCCGCTGACCCAGACGCTATGGAAGGCCGGTCGCGAGCACTGAATATTCCATAATCTCTGCTTATCGGCGCCATCGTCCTGAAACAGCCTGACCGCAACCGGACAATTCCGCCCAGAGCAACGGGGCCTCGACATGGTCGCAGAGGCCGGCGGTCTTGCATGACGCTCCGGCCTCCGACGCGTGGAAATCAGCTGTCGGTCGCGTGATCGAACGCTTCGAGCGCGCGGGTCGCATAAACAAGCGCGGCACCCGCATTCATCGCGACCGCAACGCCCAGTGCTTCGGCAAGTTCTTCGCGGGTGGCACCCGCCTTCAGCGCTTCGTTGCTGTGGATCGAAATGCAGCCGTCGCAGCGCGTGGTAACGGCGACCGCGAGCGAAATGAGCTGGCGCGTCTTTTCGTCCAGGCGTCCGGTCTGCGCGCCGGCGCCAGAGGCGATCATATAGCCTTTTACGGTGTCGGGGGTCAGCGCCGACAGCTTGCCAACGTTGCCAAGCAAGTGGGTGCGGTTTTCATTCCAGTTCATATCATGCTCCTTGAAGCGGCCGTCGGGATGGCGGCCATAATAGGGGGAGGTGGGTCAGCGTGGCGGAAGCCCTTCGGCGGCGCGTGCGGCCTGGACGCTGGGCCGCTGTTCCATGCGTTGCAGGAAACGCTCGATCGCGGGATAGCTGGACATGTCGATGCCCACGCGCGGCGGCCAGGTTAGGACGTTGTAAAGATAGGCGTCGGGGGCTGAGAATGCCGTGCCCATGACATAGTCGTTGTGTGAAAGATGGTCCTCGATCAATTCGAAGCGGCCGCGAAGGAAGCCATCGGCGTAGCGCGTCTTCGACGCATCATCGATGTGCGGCGAGAACATCGTCGCCATGCCTTTGTGGAGGTCGGTCGCAACGACGTTCAACCATTCGAGCGCGCGGTAGCGTTCTTTGGTGCCGAACGGTGGCAGCAGGCCGCGCTCGGGGTTCTGGTCCGCGATCCACTGCAGGATGACCGCGCCCTCGGTGATGAGGTCGCCATCGTCCAGCAGCAGCGCGGGTACAAAGCCCTTCGGCGTCACCTTGAGATAGTCGCCTTCGACCGTGGTCTTGGTGGCGAAGTCGACCTTGACCAGGTCGAACGCGAGGCCCGCTTCGCGCAGTAGGATCTGCGGCGAAAGGCCGCAGGAGCCAAAGGCATAATAGAGTTTCATCGATCATCTCCGTGTTGAGAATGTGCAGATGGGAACGGTCGTCTTCGCGGCGACCGGCATGGGGTGTCGGGATGGTGGCGATCAGGTTCCGGGGATCGGCGTAGGTATGATCGCTTCGAAGTCGCTTGCGGAATGACGCTCGCGCAAGAACTCGCCCGGCTTGTCCGAGATTCGGTTCACGACGCGTCCACGAATGACGGCGGGTCGCTGCGCAATCGCGCGATACCAGCGCATCAGATGCGTATATTCCTGGACCCCGACGAACTCGTGGGTGTTGTAGACACCGAACAGGCTGCCCGGCTGCCACGGCCATATCGCCATATCGGCGATGCTATATTCGTCGCCGGCGATGAACTCGTATCGGGCCAGATGGGTGTCGAGCACGTGGAGTTGGCGCTTCACCTCCATCGCATAGCGGTCGATCGCATATTCGATCTTGAGCGGCGCATAGGCATAGAAGTGACCGAGGCCGCCGCCGACGAACGGCGCCGTCCCCATCTGCCACATCAGCCAGTTGAGTGTGCGGGTACGCGCGCGCGGCTCGGTGGGCAGGAA
>JAFAED010000087.1 GCA_023424275.1 Pseudomonadota bacterium
GCGTTCACCAACGCGATCTCGCCGACAGCGCGATCGGGCGCATAATCGATGCGGACGATGTGAGATTCCGGGGTACCGCCGGATGCCGGACGCCATTTGCTAAATTTATTGGCATAGCTCCATGCCAGTGTCTCGTTGTCGATCCATTGACCGAAATAGGCCGATGTTTCGTTGGCTGTCGCTATCAACGACGGCGTTTCGCCACCCAGGCGGTAGATATGGAGCCGCCCTTCTGCGAAGGCCGCCGCCGTCCTTCCATCAGGCGAAGCGAGGATACGCCATGTGTCGCTCGGCAGCTGGAGATGCGTTCGCCGGTCGGAGCCATCGATCGCGATCGACTGGAGGGTCATATGACCGCCGCCCGCATCATCGTCGACGAATTTGTCGAAAAAGACGCGGTTAGCACCCGCCGACTGGATATTCGGGAAGAGGGCGCCGGCCGCACTGTCTGTTGCGACGCCCCAGTTTACGACAGGCTGTTTTGCCCCGCTGTTCGCGTCGATCCGGACGATCGCGAGATCTTTCTTGATATATGATTGGGGCGTTTCGCCGGGATCGGCGCTGCCCTCAAGTACGATGATCGACTTCGCATCGGCCGTGTAGCGAGGCGTATAATAGCGCCCGCCCGGCACGGGGATTTCGCGCTCCACTCCTGTCAGCACATCATGTTCGACAAGCTTGCCGAGCTTTTCATCATCCCATCTCACGAACAGTATCTTTCTTCCGTCGGGCGATATGGAAGGCATATATTCGCGCCGTGCCGAGCGTGTCAGCCGGGCGTGTTTCTGCCCGTCGCTCTTCCAAATGTGGCCGAGCGCGCTGAAAACGGCATAGTTTCCGTCGGGCGACCAGGACGTGTAGTCGAGGCTCTTGAGTTGGCGTTCGACAAATAGTTTTTGCGGCGTGACCTTCGCCCGATCGGGCAATTCGACCTCGAAAGATGCCTTGCGATCAAGCGCGAGCGATACACCGCCGTCCAGGCGCGCAGCGAGCATCTTGCCCTGATCGGCATAGACGATCGCCTTGCCGTTTTCTATGAATCCGAAGGAGGGGAACATACCGCGCGCGGGACTGATGCTGCGCGTGAATTCGGGCGCAGGCTCAATCAGTCGTTCAGCGATCGGAGCCACGACCGAGACGGTTCCTGTTGCAACATCGGCCGCGACGAATTCGCTTCGCCGGCCCTTTTCCCGGATGAATATAAGCTTTTTCCCGTCGGGCGAAAGACGTGGACGAAAGACCCTGTCACCTTTGGCCTGATAGAAAACTTCCCTTTCACCGGATCGGTCAATGCGTTCGATGCCGCCCTTGACTGCGACATAAAGACAGCTGTCGTCCGCGCAGACGTCAAAGCCTTCGAATGAAGCAATATCCCAGTCTCTGTAACTTTGTCGCACCAGATCATATTCGCGAACGACATCTTTCCCGTCGGCACGCAGGATCGAGGCATAGATGCCATTTCCGGATCTTGCCCAAACGGGGAACCGGACCGACACCTGCTTCCAATGCCATAGCGTCAATCCCTCGCGGGAGCGCAGATAGCCCTCGTGCGCCACGCCGCCCTCGGCCAGAGTCCGCCCTTCGAGATCGCCGAGCGGCAGTTTGATGGGCGCGCCTCCGCGCAAGTCGACGACATAGATTTGCATCCGACTGCTGCTGGCATCGGTGCCGTCGTCAGTGCCGATGAACGCCATGCGCTTGCCGTCGGGGGACAGACGGGGCTCGATGTCGAATCCGGTTCCGCGCAGCTTGCTGGTGGTCGCTCCGCGCACGCCATAGATCCCACCGAGCAGCGACGCGTAAATCAGGCCAGTGCGGGGGTTTGCATCGATCCCGAAAAATTCATAGTCGGGGACGCGTATCTGCACAGTCGTCGCGTTCGGCGACGCATGGACCGAATTCCCGATGCAAATGGCCGTCGCGGCGCCGGCGCAGATGATCTTCGCCGCAAGACTGTTGCGGACGCGAAGGCGCTGTGATTGTCGTTTCATGCCTGTCTCCGAAAGAAATTGCGGGTTGACGGCGCGAGGACCCAGCCTGTTGCCGCCGATCGAGAGGCGAAGGGCACCCTCGCGATCATTTTGGGTCGGGCTTCGTCGCCCGCTTGGCCGCAGTCAAAGGCCCGATCACGACGACCGATGCACCTTCTCTCTCCATCGTCCCTTTGACACGCGATATGACGAAGTCGCGCGTTATCGCGTCCGCCCTGTAGGGCACGAAATCGAGCGTACCGCGGTTCTCATAATATATTTCCGCCAGATTGGGTTTCAGCGCCGCGCCTGCGACGCCCTCGCGAAGGGATTTGAGCTCGGCTTCGGTGGGGCCTTCCGATCCGAAACGTTCCAGTTCCTCCAAGGCCGCCGCGACAAGGCGTTCGGCATTCGCCGGTGCACAATCGAACTCTGCCCCGCTGAACCGCAGGTCCAGCGAGTTCCGCTGCAAATAGTTGAAATTTACCGAATAAATGCCATTCTCTACGGCGCGCAAACGATGGGTCAATCGGTCATTTATCACGCGACTGATGGCGAAATCGAGCGTCGGATCGGAGCGATGGACAGCCGCTTTCGGCGCCACGATATCGATACGCACGGTGCTTCGGTCGGGCTCTTCGCCGGCGACGTCACGTCGTCCCGTCGGCACACTCAGACGCCCGCGCGCGAAAACATTGCCCTTACTTTCGGGCCGGAGAAGCAGCGCAGCAAGCTCTGCGGCAAAATTCTCGCGTGCGGCGGAGCCATCGAGCCCCATGACCAGGAAAACAAACTGGCTTGGGTCGCGCATAGCTGCCGCATAGGTCGACGTCAAAGCGGTACGATCAGTCACCTTCTGCGC
>JAFAED010000104.1 GCA_023424275.1 Pseudomonadota bacterium
GGGGTGTCGAAATCGGGTTCGCCTGCCGACAGGCCGATCACGTCCACACCATCCGCTTTGAGCTTGGTCACGCGCGCGGTCATCGCCAGCGTGGCCGACGGCTGGATGCGGTTCAGGGCGGCGGAGACATGGGGCTTCAGCGACATGACGATATCTTCCGTGGCTTGCGCGGTCGGGGCTGCAAAAGGACAGGAAATTGCGCGGGGCCGCGCCTAAAGCCTCCGCCCCTAATTCGCAAGCGCGCAGCTTGATAATTTACCTATGCAGCGGGCAGGTCAGGCTATCGGGGATCCGGCAGTGTCCACCAGCCGCGCCGGGATCAGTCCGCGCAGCGAATTGCCGATGAAAAATCCGCTCTCCAGATCAGCGATCCGCAGGTGCGATTCGACCGCGCGCCCCTTGTCGATCAACTCGGCGCGCAGTACGCCGGGGAGCAGTCCGAGCGCGAGTGGCGGGGTGAGCAGCTGGCCGTCGCGTTCGACGAAGATATTGCTCCAGCTTCCTTCGGTCACGAAACCCGGCTCGTCGACGAAGACGACCTCCGCCGCGCCGCTTTCGTGCCGCGCGGCGTCATAGGTGGCACGCAGGCTGGTCTTGTGCGTCAGACGAAAATCGCCCGCCGCCATCGGAGCCCGCCGCACCGCGACCGGCACCGGCAGTTCGGCAAGGCGCGGCAGCGGCGACACCTCGACCGCCAGCGCGCCCGATGGCGCGAGCCGCATCCGCACCCGCGCGGCGCTGCGCAGGCGAAACGTCGCCGATTGCAGGCTGTTGCGCGCACCATGACGATCGAAGGTAAAGCCCAGCATCTGGGCACTCGCCTTCATTCTCGCCAGATGACCCTCGAGCCGCTGCACGCCCTCGACCGGATCGAAGAACATCGTCTCGATGAGGTCGAAGCTTTCCCCCGCTGCGCCCACAAATTCCCCCTTGGTCAGACATTCGCGCCATTCTTCAGCAGGTTCGCTGTCGGCGACAATTCCCGATCCCAATCCCAGCGTGGCCCAAGGCGGGCCGTCCCGCAAGCTGCTTTGCGGTAACACCGCGGGAAACACGAGCGTCCGGATCGCGACATTGAACGCTGCGTCGCCCCCCGCTTCGATGAAACCGATCGAGCCGGTGTAGAGCCCGCGCGCGCCCTCCTCCAATTCGTCGATGATCTCCATCGCACGCACCTTCGGCGCGCCGGTGATCGACCCGCACGGAAAGGCCGCACGCAACACATCGACGGCTCCCATCCCGTCGGCCAGCCGCGCGGCAACGTCGGAGACCAGCTGGTGAATCGTCGGAAAGCTTTCGACACGAAACAGGTCGGGCACCGCCACCGATCCCGGGATCGCGACGCGCGACAGATCGTTACGGATCAGATCGACGATCATCAGATTTTCGGCGCGCTGCTTGGGATCCTCGGCCAGCTCGCGCGCGGCGGCCGCGTCGGCATCGGGATCGTCCAGCCGCGCGGCGGTTCCCTTCATCGGTCGCGCCATAACCTCGCGCCCGCGCAGCGCGAAAAAGAGTTCGGGCGACAGCGACGCGATGGTCCGATCTCCGGTCCAGATGAAGCCGCCATAACCCGCTCGCGCCGTTTGCCGCAGCCGCGCATAGACCGCGAGCGGATCGCCCAGCACGGGAACATCGGCTCGGAAGGTGAAGTTCGCCTGATAGATATCGCCCGCACGGATATAAGCGAGGACCCGCTCGACCGCCGCGAGATAGTCGCCGCGCGAAACGCGCGGCACCACCGGGCCGACCCACGCCGACGCCGGATCGGGGAGCTGCGCCGGAACCGCCGCGGCATCGATCCGTTCGACCGCTTCGAACAGCCCGAACCAGCCAAGCGGCGCATCGTCATGCTGCTGACCCGACACCGGCCCGCGCCATGCTGGCGTCAGCCCCTTGCCCGCCTCATAAGCCAGATAGCCCGCAGCATGGAGCCCCCGCATACGCGCAGCATCCAGCGCGTCGAGCAGCGCCGGTACGTCCGCAGCGCTATCGGCGACAAGCGTTCCCACCGGATCGCGGAACAATCGCGCCGGTGCAGCACCTTCGGCACGCGCGTCGTCCAGAAGCACGAAGGGCGCAGCGCCTATGCCGATCGACGGCATGTTAATCATCTATATTCGCGCTTGCGGTCGACCGAAGACACCGACCGCCGCTTAACGTTCGCGACGAACACGGATCGAAGGCCGCCCCTCCAGGCTCAGGAAATAGGTACCGAGCGATGCGGTCTTGATCTCGATCTTCTGCCCAGGGCGCGGTGCCAGCGGCATACGCTTGTTATCGATCTGCACCCAGACCGAACCATCGGCCATAACGATACGATAGCCGCCATCCTTGGTCATCGACGCCGATGTGACGGTCGTTTCGACCCGGTCGACCTTCTCCGCTTCGTCATCGCCGCCGAAAATGCCGAAATCGGGCAAGTCGAACCCGAACAGGCCGCGCCGCGTCTTTTTCACCGTTTCCTTGTCAGCGAAGCTGATTTCGCGGCTCGCATCGGCCGCTTGCAACTCGCCGACCTCGCGATCGAAACAGGCAAGTCGCGCGGCGGCATCCCCGAGGTCGCGACAATTATATAATTCTTGGATCTGCGCGGGCCGCGGCGGCGGCGGCTCCTTGTCCTTTGCCGCAGCGGGCATGGCGGTGCCCAGAAGGACAAGCGGGCCCAGCAGGCGCAGGGACAGGTGCAGCATGGCAATCCTCCAGGATAAAGATGGCTCTGCCTAGCCGCGCCGCCGCGCCGCCGCAAGCGAGCGCGGTTGCAAATCCCTGCTTACTAACCTTAGTGTAAGGAACCCCCTCCTGCTCCAAAGGACGTCCGCGCACAATGGATAGCCGCTTTTCCTGGTCGACCGATTATCGCCACCCCACCGCATGGGAACAATCCTTCGCGCCGCTATCGCTTCCCGACATGCTCGCGGCCAGCGTGGCGCGGCGCGGCGATGCGCCGATGCTCGACTTTCTCGGTCGCCAGTTCGGCTATGCCGAGGTCGCGCTCGGCGCGGCGCGGGTCGCCCGCGGGCTCCAGCAGCGCGGCATCGGCAAGGGCAGCCGCGTCGGCCTCTTCCTGCCCAACGTCCCCCATTATGTCGCGGCCTATTATGGCGCGCTTGCCGCAGGCGCGACGGTGGTCAATTTCTCGCCGCTCTATACTGTCCATGAACTGGAAGCGCAGGTCGAGGATTCGGGCACCGACATCTTGTTCACGCTCAGCGCCGCGGCGCTGCTGCCGACGGCGCTCAAGGTGCTCGACGGGTCGAGCCTCAAGCAGCTCGTCGTCGGGTCGGTCGCGGGCGGCCTCCCCGCAGCCAAGTCCGTCCTCTACCGCCTGTTCAAGCGCAGCGAGGTCGCGGCGCTGCCCGACGACCCGCGCGTCATCCGCTTTTCGGCGCTCACGGACAATGATGGCAAACCCGACCCGGTGGCGATCGACGCCGAACGGGATATCGCGCTGATCCAATATACCGGCGGCACGACGGGCACGCCGAAAGGGGCGAAGCTGACGCACCAGAATCTGACCGCCAATGCGCGGCAGGTGAATGCGATCGATCCCGATCATGACGCCGACGACCGCATTCTCGGCGTGCTGCCCTTTTTCCATGTCTTTGCGAACACCTGCGTGCTCAACCGCACCGTGCTCAACGGCGGCACGATCACCATGCTGCCGCGCTTCGACGCGAAACAGGCGCTCGAGGCGATCACGCGGACCAGGACCACCGCGCTGCCCGGGGTGCCGACGATGTATCAGGCGCTGCTCGATCATCCCGATCTGGCAAAGACCGACTTCTCCTCGCTGCGCGTCTGCATTTCGGGCGGCGCGCCGATGTCGGCCGAACTGCGCGAAAAATTCGTCGCAGCCACCGGCGCCTCGCTCGTCGAGGGCTATGGCCTGACCGAAAGCTCGGGCGTCGTCGCGACCAATCCCTATGACGGTCCGGTCCGTCCGGGCACGATCGGCCAGCCGCTGCCCGCAACGCATATCCGCCTGCTCGACAAGGAAGACCCGTCGAAAGACGCACCCGACGGCGACCCCGGCGAACTCGCGGTCAAGGGGCCGCAAATCATGCAGGGCTACTGGAACCGGCCCGATGCGGACAAGGACAGCTTCACCGACGACGGCTGGCTGCGCACCGGCGACGTCGCGGTGGTCGAGGCGGACGGCTATATCC
>JAFAED010000123.1 GCA_023424275.1 Pseudomonadota bacterium
TGCCTGGAGCGTCCGCACAATCTGGGGCATCGACGGCGCTGGCGCGCGGCAGCAGGCGGTGTCGGGCGACAATGTCTTCGGCAGCCTCAGCGCGGCGACGCCGGTCGGCAAGATCACGGCCTTCGCCTATCTCGTCGATCAGGACGAGGCCGCGATACAGGGCTTTCGCCTGTCGAGCCAGAGCTATGGCGCCCGGCTCGACGGGACGCGGCCGCTCGGCAAGGCGAAGCTCGCGTACCAGTTCTCCTATGCGCGCCAGTCGGACTGGCACCGCAATCCCAATGACTATGTCGCCGACTATTGGCTCGCGGATGTCGCGGTCGATCTTGGCGGCCCCCGGGTCGGCGCCGGGTACGAGATACTCGGCGCCGACAAAGGAATTGCGCTCACCAGCTTCCAGACCCCGCTCGCCACCGGGTTCAAATTCCAGGGCTGGGCCGACAAATTTCTCGTCACCCCGCCCGACGGCGTGCGCGACCTTTACGCGAGCGCCGGCTGGGGCTGGAAGGCGGTCGGGCCGCTCAAGGCCGTGACGCTGCAGGCGGCCTATCACGACTATCGCAGCGACCGCGCCTCGCGCTCCTATGGCGACGAGATCGACCTGCTCGCCAGCGCCAAGCTCGGCAAATTCACCGCCTCGGCGCGCTACGCCCACTACGACGCCGACACTTTCGCCACCGATACCGACAAATTCTGGCTGCAACTGGACTGGATGCTCTGATGGAACACCGCCCCCTCAAACCCGACGCCGACACGCGCGAGCATCTCGTCGTCATCGGCAACGGCATGGCCGGTTGCCGCGCGGTCGAGGAACTGCTCGCGCGCGATCCGGGGCGCTATCGCGTGACGATCTTCGGCGCCGAACCGCGCGTCAATTACAACCGCATCATGCTCTCCCCCGTCCTCGCGGGCGAGAAATGCTTCGACGACATCGTGATCAACGATGCCGCTTGGTATACCGATAATGGCATCGCACTCGTCGCGGGCGACCCCGTCGCCGCGATCGATCGGGCCGCGAAAACCGTGACAACGCGCGGCGGGGCCAGCGAAAGCTATGACCGGCTGCTGAACGCCACCGGCTCCGATCCCTTCATCATCCCCGTCCCCGGCAAGGACCTGCCCGGCGTCATCGCCTTTCGCGACATGGACGATGTCGACACGATGCTCGCCGCCGCCGATGCGGGCGGCGACGCGGTTGTGATCGGTGGCGGCCTGCTCGGGCTCGAGGCGGCGCACGGCCTCAGCCTGCGCGGCATGAAGGTCACCGTCATCCACCTGATGCCGACATTGATGGAACGCCAGCTCGACGAGGCGGCCGGCTGGCTGCTCAAAAATGCGCTCGAAGCACGCGGCCAGACGATCCTGACCGGCGCCGACACCGCCGAGATCGTCGGCACCGGCAAGGTCGAGGGGGTGAAGCTCAAGGACGGCACCCTGATCCCCGCCAGCCTCGTCGTCATGGCGGTCGGCATCCGCCCCTCGACCCAGCTCGCTCGCGACGCCGGCCTCGCGGTCGGGCGCGGGATCCAGGTCGACGACCATATGGTCACCAGCGATCCCGCCGTTCTCGCGGTCGGCGAATGCGTCGAGCATGACGGGCAGGTTTATGGCCTCGTCGCGCCCTTGTGGGACATGTGCCGCAGCCTTGCCGACGGGCTGGTCGAACAGCACAGCGGCTATCGCGGCTCGGTCACCTCGACCAAGCTCAAGGTGTCGGGCATCGACGTCTTTTCGGCGGGCGATTTCTCGGGCGGCGACGGATGCGAGGATATCGTGCTGCGCGACGCGAGCCGCGGCGTCTACAAGCGCGTGATCGTCAAGGATGACCGCATCGTCGGCGCCGTCCTCTATGGCGACACCGCCGACGGCAGCTGGTATTTCGACCTCTTGAAGAAGCAGGAGGACGTCTCCGACCTTCGCGACCTGCTGATCTTCGGCCAGGCCTTCGCCGCGGGAGGCGGCGCGGCGGACCCTAAGGCCGCCGTTGCGGCGCTCTCGGACGATGCCGAGATTTGCGGCTGCAACGGCGTCACCAAGGGCCAGGTCGTCTCGTGCATCGCCAAGGGCGCACACAGCCTCGACGCCGTGCGCGGCACCTGCAAGGCGTCGGCGAGCTGCGGCAGCTGCACCGGGCTCGTCGAAAACCTCCTCGCGCTGACGCTCGGCGACGATGTCCAGTCGGGGCCCAAGACGATGTGCAAATGCACCAGCTTCGGTCACGACGACGTCCGCCGCGAAATCGTCGCGCAGGACATGCGCTCGATACCCGAGGTGATGCAGAAGCTCCACTGGACCACCCCCGACGGCTGTTCCTCGTGCCGCCCCGCGCTCAATTACTATCTGCTCTGCGCGCTGCCCGGTGAGTATGTCGACGACCAGCAGAGCCGCTTCGTCAACGAGCGCCTCCACGCCAATATCCAGAAGGACGGTACTTACTCCGTCGTCCCGCGCATGTGGGGCGGGCTCACCAATCCTAAAGAGCTGCGCGCGATCGCCGATGTCGTCGAAAAGTACAACGCCCCGATGGTCAAAGTCACCGGCGGCCAGCGGCTCGACATCTTCGGGATCAAGAAGGAGGATCTGCCCGCGGTTTGGGCCGATCTCAAC
>JAFAED010000508.1 GCA_023424275.1 Pseudomonadota bacterium
GCCCATCACGGCGTGCGGCAGCCAGAGGTCGTCGTTGCCCGAAAGCTGACAGAAGTCGTTACCTGCCCCCGCACGGTGCATCGTCACGCGCGCCAAGTCGCCGCTCGCATCCTTCGTCGCGACGACGGTCGGGATTTCGGCGAGCTTGCACATCGTGTCGGCGCTGATGTCGGCGACGGTGCGGCCGGGAACGTTGTAGACGACGATCGGCAGGTCGCTGGCATCGGCGAGCGCTTTGTAATGCGCGATCAGACCTTCCTGGCTCGGCTTGTTGTAGTAGGGCGCAACGATCAGTGCCGCCGCTGCGCCGGCGGCCTGCGCATGACGCATGTGGCGGATCGCGGTCGCGGTGTCGTTCGACCCGCAGCCTGCGATCACCGGCACGCGGCCCGCCGCCGCCTCGATGCAGCTATCGATGACCCGATAATGTTCGTCGAAGCCGAGCGTCGGGCTTTCGCCGGTCGTGCCGCACGGCACCAGCGCGCTGGTGCCCTCTTTGATCTGCCAATCCACAAGGCGGGCGAAGGCCGGGGCGTCGAACGCCCCATCGCGAAATGGCGTCACCAAGGCGGGAATCGACCCCGAAAACATGCTCCGCTCCTTTACAAAAACGCGCTCCGGCCGGTAGAGTCCCGTCGGCGCGCCGCTAATGGACGCCTATTCAGCGCCCCGCAAGGAGTTTGGCACTAGCATGGCCGCCATGATCTCGCTGCCCCATATTTCCCGCCTCGCGCTCGCCGCGGCCCTCCTCATTCCCACCGCGGCCCACGCCAGCGAACTGACCCCCGAACAAATGGCCTGGTACCGCGCCCAGATGGGCCTTGCGTCGGCCTCGGGTTCGCCGCCGGCGACCAGCTCGGTCGGCGACGCAGTGATGGAATGGCGCCGGCTCACCGCCAATACGGGCGCGTCGTTCGACCAGCTCTCGCGCTTCCTGATGGCGAACAAGGGCTGGCCCGACGCCGACAAGATGCGCACGCGCGCCGAAAAATCGATCTCGCTCGACAGCTACGACCCGCAGCGCACGCTCGCCTATTTCCAGGCCTATCCGCCGCAGACCGCGAGCGGGCATTTGCGCTATGCGCTCGCGCTCAACGCGTCGGGCCGGCGCGAGGATGCCAATGCCGCGGTCCGCCGCGCGTGGACAAGCGGCACGCTCGACGATTTCGAAACGAGCCGCGCGCTCGCCATGTTCCCCGGCGCGATCACCCCCGCCGACCATGATGCGCGGATGGACCGCCTGCTCTGGTCGGGCGCGACCGCGGCCGCCAGCCGCCAGCTCGCCTTTACCTCGCCCGACAAGCGCGCGGTCTTCGCCGCGCGCCTGGCGATGCGCAACGCATCGGTCGACGCGGCCTTCCAGGCATCGGCAGTCGAAAGCACCAACCCGTCGCTGGTCCGCAGCGACGCCGGCTATATCACCGACAAGGCGACCTGGCTGCGCAAGTCGGGGCGCGTCGGCGAAGCGCGCGCGCTGCTCGCCGCGCCGCGATCGCTTGCGAAGGCGCCGACCGACCCCGAGGAATGGCTCGAAACCCTGCTCACCAACGCGCGGCAGGCGAGCGACGGCGGCGACAAGTCGACCGCCTATAATATCGCGCGCCAGCTCGACGACAGCTTCCCGCCAGGGACGGTGATCCGCGAAACGCCCCTCGGCGTGCGCGACGATTATACGTCGCTCGCGTGGCTCGCCGGCCAGCTCGCCTATCGCGACCTGCGCCGCCCGGCCGAGGCGGTGCGCCTCTATCGCGCCTATGGTGAAGCCGCACGGTCGGCGCAGACGCGCACGAAGGGCTTTTACTGGGCCGGCCGCGCGGCGCTTGCCGCCGGCGACCGCGAGGCGGCGAATGCCCATTTCGCCGACGCGGCGCAGCATTATGACCAATTTTACGGCCAATTGTCGCTCGAACGGCTGAACCGCCCGCAGCCCAAGCCGACGCCGAACCCGACCATCCAGGTCAGCAACGAAGAGCGCCGCGATTTCGAGGACGACCGGCTGGTCCGCGCCGCGCGCGCACTCGGCGAAATCGGTGCCTGGCGCGAACAGTCGCTGTTCCTGCGCGCGCTCGCGCAAAAGGCGACCTCGCCCGCCGACCATGTGCTTGCGGGCAAGCTCGCATTGCAAATCGGCCGGCCCGACCTCGGCGTGATGATCGGCCGCAGCGCGCAGGCGAACAGCCTCGATGCGGTCGAAGTCTCGGGCTTCCCGACCGTTCGCGTCCCCGCAGGCCATGAGAGCAACTGGACCTTCATCCACGCGATCACGCGGCAGGAAAGCCAGTTCGACCGCGCCGCGATCAGCCACGCCGGCGCGCGCGGCATGATGCAGTTGATGCCGGGAACCGCGCGCGAAGTCGCGGGCAAGCTGGGGATGAGCTATGACGCGGGGTCGCTGACGACCGACACCAATTACAATATGATGCTGGGATCGACCTATTTCCAACAGATGCTGCGCTATTTCGGCGGCAGCTATCCGCTGGCGGTCGCGGCGTATAACGCCGGTCCGGGCAATGTGAACAAATGGCTGCGCGCCAACGGCGATCCGCGCGGCGGCGGCATCGAAATGGTCGACTGGATCGAGGCGATCCCGATTTTCGAAACGCGCAATTATGTGCAGCGCGTGCTCGAAAATGCGGTCGTGTACGACACGCTGCGCGACGGCGGCGGATCGCGGCAGCAGGCGCCGCTGAGCTTCTATCTCGGCAAACCCACGCCCGGCTGACGGTTCATGGCGGGGGAAAAGACGAATATCATCAGTCCGGCGGGCTACGCCGCGCTGCGTACCGAATATGACGCGCTGCTGGGCGACGAACGGCCAAAGCTGGTCGAGGTGATCAGTTGGGCCGCCGGCAATGGCGACCGCAGCGAGAATGGCGATTATATCTATGGCCGCAAGCGGCTGCGCGAAATCGACCGGCGGCTGGGTTTCCTCGCCCGGCGCATGAAAGCGGCCCGCGTCGTCGACCCCGCCGAGCAGCCCGACAAGAGCCGCATCTGGTTCGGCGCGACGGTCGAACTCGCCGACGACGATGACGCGCGGCGGATCGTCACACTTGTCGGCGACGACGAGGCCGAGGCGGGCGAAGGCCGGATCGGCTGGAACAGCCCCCTCGCCCGCGCGCTGCGCGGCGCCGCGATCGGCGATTTGCGGACGGTGCAGCTTCCCGCTGGTCCCAAGGAATGGGAAGTCGTCGCGGTCAGCTATCCCTGACCGTCACTCTCCAATCCCTGCGATCAACGCGCGCTGATCCTGCCTGAGTTCGGGCAGATCGCGCGCGAGCCGCGCCCAATGCGCGGCTTCGCTTGCATCGGCAACAACGCCCTCGCCCGTGGCATAAGCGTGCGCAAGAAGCGCGCGCGATCCCGCAAACCCGGCGCGTGCAGCGACCGCGCAATCCTCGGCGCCGCCCGTCAGCTGCTTGCCGTCGAACTGCGCCTCGCAGAGCCAATGATTGCCTTCGGGATTGCCTGCGTCGGCGAGCGCACGCAGCCGGGCCATATTCGCCGCGCGAAGATCGGGGAAATAGGTGAGCGCGAACATCGCCGCCGGGTGCCCCTGCGCGGCCGCTTCGGAATAGAGCGTTCGCGATGCGGCAAAATCGGGCGGGCCAAAGCTGCCCCGCGCGAGGTGATAGGCGAGATGCGTTTTCGCTTTCGAAAAACCCGCTTCGGACGCGGCACGATAGAGCGACTGCGCCCGGTCCTTGTCCGCCGCCGACGGGTCCAATGCGAGGAGCAGATAGGCGAATTCGGTTTGCCCCGCCGGGAAACCCTGTTCGGCGGATTTTTCCAGATAGCCGCGTGCGCGCGCGACATCCTGTTTCACCCCGACGCCGAGCGAGAACATATAGCCGGCGAGTTGCTGCGCCAGCGGATGCCCGCCGTCGGCGAGCGCAACGATCTCGCTTGCCGGATGCCGCGACAGCACATCGGCAATGAGCACGGGCTCGTCCTCGATCGCCAGCCGGTCGAGCGCAATGTCGGCGAGCGGATCGGCCGCCGGGATCGCCGCGCCGCGCGCGCCGCCGTCCGAAGATGCGGCGCGCGCTGTCGGGGCCGGCGAGGATGCCGCAACCGCCGACGGTAGTTCGGGCGGCGCGACGAGATAATAATCGTCGAACCAGCTGCCATAATGGAATGGCTGCTGCGGCCCCAGTTCCATCCCGTGCGTCCGCTTGTACACCTCGCGCGCCACGACCTTGAAATAATCCCCGATTTCGAGGCCGGGGATCCCAAGTTCCTTGACCACCGCCGCCGCGAACGGGCTGACGGGCGACCCGACCGGCGCGAAATCGAGCGCCGGTCGCCCCTTTGCGGTCGAATAGAAAACCGCGCCCTGCCCGATATCGAGAAGACCGAGCGGCGCCGAACCCGTCTCGCCCTTCGCGACATCGGCATCCTCGATGCGAACGACCGGCTCGGCGGTACGACAGGCGTCGACGAACACCAG
>JAFAED010000158.1 GCA_023424275.1 Pseudomonadota bacterium
GAACAGATCGGCCTTGAGCCGCCGCGCAATGCCGAAACGTTCCTCGAGCACGAGGAACCGGTCGTCCGCGCGCGTCAGGGCGACGCGCACGCGGCCCGAGGCGATGAGGTCGTCGCGGATCGCGCGGGCGAGCGCGAGCGTGATGTCCTTTTAGCGCTTGCCGCTGTGCGGGCTGATCGCGCCGGGATCGTGCCCGCCATGCCCCGCATCGATCACGACGAGCGGCAGGCGGCTGTTGTCGGGCCCCTCGATGCGCGGCAGCGCGACCGCAGGCTTGGGTTTGCCGATCGGCACCGTCACGCTGTAGCGTTTTTCGGGCGGCTTGGCGCGAAAGCCGGCGGGCGGCTGCAATTGGGCGCGCGGACCGCGCGCGGCGCGTTCGAATTCGTCCGCCGAAACGGGGCGCAGCTGGAAGGTCAGGCTGCGGCCGTCGGCGGCGAAACGCCCGCCCGACACGACCGCCGGCCGCGCAAGGTCGAGCACGATCCGCGCGGTATCGGGCGCCTGCTGTCCCTGCCGCACCGCGCGGACCAACCCCGAACCCTGCGGCGAGCGCCCCGTCTGTGCGCCGGCGATATCGACCGCGATGCGGTCGGGGCCTGCCAGCACGAAAGAGGAGGCTCCGGCGACCAGATCGTCGAAGCGCAAGGTGATTTCCGAATCGCCGATTTCGACCGCGCCGATTTGCCCCGCCAACGCCGCCGCGGGGTTTCCCATCATGGCTATCAGGACGAGGAGCAGGCCCATGGCGCTTCTATGCCGCCAGCGCGCGGCGATGGTCCAGTGCTTATTCGAAAACATGAGGCCCCCGGCGGCAGGATGTCGTGAACCCCGCATTAGCCATTGCCCGTCAAACCCGCGTCAATCGGCAAGGTTAACCGGCGATTCAGCACGATCGGGGCGATCGGCATAATTGCAACACCCCGGGGCGATCCTATCTTTGTGCGGTGGTTGTGGTTGCCGTCGGCAGATGCCGATGCTAGCACGCCCTCACTGACGGTGTCGTTCCCGGTGCCGTCCGGCCTTTTGAGGGGAAGGCCTGCTCCGCGAATCTGCGGATCATGGCCGCCTTGGTGCCGGACATGCGGGGAAGGGCGACCTGCCGCCAGTCCACCCGGTTGACCGGACAGTCGGGGCGTTCGCTTGACGCCCGCCCTGCCCGCCCGCTCATCCCGTAACAGGTTGATGCCGCATGAGGCTTGCCATGCCCTCTTTGAAACCCGACGCGGGCGCTTTCGCCCCGGCCGTCGCCGGATTTGAAGACCGCATGCGCGTCCACGACCGGACGCAGGCCCCCCACGGCAATAACGTCTTTTTTCCTTTCACCCGTATCCGCCGCGGCTTTCCCTCGGGGAGCGTCGCGGGATTTTTTGATGGCGCGCCGAGGCGCGCTTGGAGTGTTACCAATGACCACGCGCATGTTGATCGACGCGCGGCACCGGGAAGAAACCCGGGTCGCCGTCACCAAGGGAAACCGAATCGAGGAGTTT
The DNA here is from genome assembly GCA_023424275.1 of Pseudomonadota bacterium. GTDB lineage: Bacteria > Pseudomonadota > Alphaproteobacteria > Sphingomonadales > Sphingomonadaceae > Sphingopyxis. The sequence continues at coordinate 1,491 of JAFAED010000158.1, forward strand.
GATTTCGAGTCCGCCGAGCACAAGCGGCTCAAGGGCAATATCTATCTGGCTAAGGTCACCCGCGTCGAACCGTCGTTGCAGGCGGCGTTCGTCGAATATGGCGGCAATCGCCACGGCTTCCTGGCCTTCAGCGAAATCCACCCCGACTATTACCAGATTCCGAAGGAAGACCGCGACGCGCTGCTGCGCGAAGAGGCCGAACACGCCGCCGCCGCCGCGCAGCGCGCCGAGGAAGACCTCGACGAGCTCGAAGGAGATGTCGCCGACGTCGAATATCACGACGAAGACGAAAATGGCGACGCCCCCGCCCCCGAAACCATCGGCGAAGATGGTGACGGCGACGAGGAAGAGGCTGCCGAAAACGGCGACACCGAGGATGGCGAAGCTGAAGAAGGCGCCGAAGCGGGCAAGGAAGGTCGCGGCGACCGCAAGCGTCGTGGGCAGGGCGGCCGCAAGGGCGGCCGGGGCCGGGGGCGCGGACGCCGCAATGACGACGAGGACGGCGAAAGCCGCATGTCGCTGCGCCGCCGTTACAAGATCCAGGACGTCATCCGTCGCCGCCAGGTGATGCTGGTGCAGGTCGTCAAGGAAGAACGCGGCAACAAGGGTGCGGCGCTCACCACCTATCTGTCGCTCGCCGGCCGTTATTGCGTGCTGATGCCGAACACGATGCACGGCGGCGGGATCAGCCGCAAGATTTCGAACGGCGCCGACCGCCGCAAGCTGAAGGCCATGATCGACGAGCTGAACCTGCCGCCGACGATGGGCTGCATCGTCCGCACCGCGGGGATGAGCCGCACCAAGGTCGAGATCAAGCGCGACTTCGACTATCTCGCGCGCCTGTGGGACGAGATTCGCGAGAATACGCTGGGGTCGAGCGCGCCGGCGCTGATCCATTCGGACAGCGACCTCGTGAAACGCGCGATCCGCGACATCTATCACAAGGATATCGAGGAAGTGCTCGTCGAGGGCGACGAAGGCTATAAGGCCGCGAAGCAGTTCATGAAGCTGCTGATGCCGAGCCATGCGCGGCGCGTGAAACAATATGCCGACCCGGTCTCGCTCTATCAGCGCTACGGCGTCGAGGACCAGCTCGCGGGGATGCTCAACCCCGTCGTCCAGCTGAAATCGGGGGGTTATCTGGTGATCAACCCGACCGAGGCCCTGGTGTCGATCGACATCAACTCGGGCCGGTCGACGCGCGAGCATAATATCGAGCAGACCGCGCTCAGCACCAACCTCGAGGCCGCGGCCGAAATCGCGCGCCAGCTGCGCCTGCGCGACATGGCGGGCCTCGTCGTGATCGACTTCATCGACATGGATCATGGCTCGAACGTCCGCAAGGTCGAGCGCGCGATGAAGGA
>JAFAED010000167.1 GCA_023424275.1 Pseudomonadota bacterium
GCCCTGGCGATCCGCGCGAGAATTTCGGCGGCGGCGGCATCGACATCGGTCGCTTTCCACGGCTCGTCGAGTTCGGCGGGATCAAAGCCGGGGAGCAGGTCGTCGGGATCGATCTTCGCCGCCTGCACGTCGAGCGGAATGTCGAGCCACACCGGACCCGGCCGGCCGCTCGTCGCAAGATACAGCGCCTTTTCCAGATGATAGCGGATCGCGCGCGGATCGGTGACCATCGCCGTATATTTGGCGACCGGGCGGACCAGTTCCTCGATATCGAGCTCCTGATCGCCATATTGGCGAAGCGGCAGGCCGGTGTGGCGTACCGTCGTCTCGGTCTTCACCTGCCCCGAAATCACCAGCATGCCGATCGAATCGACGAAGGCGCCATAGACGCCGGTGATCGCATTGGTGCCGCCGGGGCCCGATGTGACGTTGACCACCGCGAGCCGGTTGGTCAGGCGATAATAGGCCTCCGCCGCCATCGACAGCGCCTGCTCATGATGGGTGAAGGTCGTCGTGAGCGCCGGATGCGTGCCGAGCGAATGGTTGAGGTGCATCGCCCCGCCGCCGGTCAGCATGAAGATATCGGTGATGCCCTTGTCGGCAAGGGTCTGCGCGACCCAGTCGGAGAGCTTGATCTGGCTCATTTTGTCCATCCATTGAAGATTGCGGTGCGGCGGATCGCTTCATCGAGATCCACCATGGGCTTGACCCCCAGCCCGCCCCGGATAAGCGCGGTCGAGGGAACATAACGGCCGGGGTTCCACCCGGCATCGGCGCGGCCGAGGATTTCGACACCCGGGCCGCCGAGAACCTTGGCGACACGGCGCGCCAGATCGGCGATCGACACCGCATCCTCGGACCCCATGTTGAACGTCGCGCCGCGCGGAGCGCGAAGCAGCGCGAGCCACAGCCATGCGGCAAGATCGGCGGCGTAGAGATAGGAGCGCACCGCAGTGCCGGCGCTTTCGATGCGGATCGGCCGGCCGGCCATTGCGTCGCGGATGAAATTGCCCGCAGCGAAATGGATATCGAGCGACAGCAAGGGCCCGAGCAGCGCAAAGATGCGCGCAGTGACGATGTCGAGCCCGAACTGCTTGCCGTAAATCGCACAGAGCAGTTCGGCGGCGCGCTTGCCCTCGCCATAGGCCGACTTCGGATCGCGCGGATCAGGCCCGCCCATCCAGTCCTCGGCGACATGCCCGACATCCCATGGCTGCGCGCCATAGACCGCGCCCGAACTCATGAAGAGGACGCGCTTCGCCTTGCGCTCGACCGCCAGATCGAGGGCGCGGCGCGTGCCGGCGACGATGGTGTCGAACATCCGGCGCGGGTCATCGGCGTTGAGCGCGGCGCTCGCGTCGGTCGCGGCGTGAATGACATGCGTGTAGCGGCCCGGCGGGGCGACGAAATCGTTTACGTCGCCTGCAACAAGTTGAAAACGCTGTGCAAGGTGCGGCGCGCGTTCGGCAAAGGCGTCGGGATTTCGGCTGAGCAGTATCACCTCGGCATCGCTGCCGGAGCGCGCGAGCGCCTCGAGCATCCAGCGGCCGATGAACCCCGTGCCCCCGGTCATGAAGATGCGCGCGCCGTCGAGGCCGGTCCAATAGGGGGCGAGTTGCCGGTCGATCGCGGCAAGGTCTTCGTCAAGGATCATGCGGGCACCAGCCCGAGCGACGGACGATGGGTGCGGTGCGCACGCGCCACGCGTACGATGCTGTCCAGCGACAGCGCCCACACGATGAGCACGACCAGCCCCGGCCGGATGAAATGCCCCGCGGTCAAACCGAAGCTCGCGGTGACGGTGCGCCCGCCCAGCCAGCTATTGCTCGTCACATCGAGCACGGTCGCCAGCGGCCAGTCGCCGACGAGACAGAGGAGATAGGCAGCCGTAATCGCAATGATCGGCCCGACACCCTTCCATCGCTCCATCAACACGAGGAACAGCAGGAACAATTGCGTGTAACCGCCGGGCGACTGGGTCACGAGATAGGCGCCGAGCAGGATCGCCGACACGCGGTGCAGCGGCAGCGCCTTCGGCTGAAGCCATGCCGCCACGATCGCCGCAACGGCAATAAGCTGCGTCGAACGGATGACGATCGGCACGAGATATTCGATCGTCTCGACAAGCCGCGACGGCACGAATTGCAGCAGCGGTATTTCGAGCGTGCGGAACATCATGAAGGGCGCGTAACTGGTCGAATAATTGACCTCGTTCCAAACCTGCGCACCCTGGAAGATGACCCAGTTGGCGGTGTTCGACGCGAGTTCCGCCGGCGTTCCCGACCCGATGAGCGCGAGCGTGACGAGATAAAGCGCGACCGTCGCGATCCCGGCCGCCTCGAGCGGGCGCCAGTCGCGCTTCACCGCATGCGCGAGCATCGGCAGGACGAGATAGGGTTTGAAATTGATCGTCACGGCGGCGGCGAACCAGCGCCACGGCTTCGACGCGGTGATGGGACCGTGTGCGATCATAAAAAAGGCGAAGGCGACGAGGATCAGATTGCCGCGCTCGACGGTGAACAGCATCGGCAGCCCGAGCGCGATCGCAACCGTACGCATAGGCGCGGTACGGCGATCGAGGCGGCTGAAGCACAGCCAAGCCAATACGACGTCGATCAGATAGAAGGCATGGATTGTCGAACGCGCCAGCCAGTCGCAATCGCGCGCGTAAAAAGGCGACTGGAGATAGCAGCCCGGCAGGCTCGTCGCATCGAGGAAGACGAAGGACAGCGGCGGATAGATGCTGCGCCAGACGTCGTAGATACCGCGATTGTTCGCCCAATAGGCGGTGTTGAACCAGTCCATATA
>JAFAED010000514.1 GCA_023424275.1 Pseudomonadota bacterium
GCTTCTGGGCGGCCATCGACAGCACATCCGGCCACGATAGCGCCGAGTAGCGCCGCTGGAGGCGCGGCCCGCACTTATTCTTCACCTTATGAGCCATGCGTCGCGGGTCCGGCCGATGGCGCACCTCCCCGGCTCTCCTTGTCTGGAGCCGGGGAGGATCAATCGCGTTGCAGTCCTGCCACAAAGCATCGAAAACAAACGAAAATACAATGACTGCAGGCGTTCGTCGCTCTCGAAACCCTATGCGCGTCTCAATAGATTGCCGCCATCGACGCCCGATATCCGGGGCCGATTTGAGTAGCCAAGGAGCATCGCACCATGTTGTCTGCGATTTCAGCAGAACCCGACCCATCCAGCCTGACCATTTTTGTCGGCCGCGATCCGGTCGGACACTGGCTCGTCCAGGGCGGTAAAGGACAGCTCGAAGGACGCTTTATTTCGCGCGAGACGGCCTGGGCCTTTGCCCGCGCCGAAGCGCGGGGCGTAGCTGGCGCACGCCTCGTCAGCGCGCTCCACCCCTTGATCCCGACCGTTTCGTTCGAGCGCATGCGCTCCGACGAGCCTTTGACGCCGCGGGCAGCTTGAGGAGCATCACGATGCGATATTCCCATCTCTCTCCTTCCGCGATCGTCTGGATGTCGCCCATCGCCTTTGGCGCCGGAGCGCGGCCGGAAAACATCGGCGCGCGTGCCGAGAAAGACCGCCGTTGGCCCGCCATGCTTCGCAAGCTCAAGGGCCTGCGGAAACTCGGCCGACGGAGTATCCGCATTGTCGATGCCGATTGCGGCGCAGGCGATCTGTTGATCCACGCGGCGCGGCGCGCTCGCGAGCTGGGATTCGTGGCGATCGAAGGCCGCGGCGTCGACGCCGACCCACGCCTCATCGCCGATGCCCAAATAACGGCCGCGCGGCAATCCGATCCGGCGATCGGCCTCGTCTTCGAACAGGGCGACCGGGACAATGCAATGCGTGAGGAATGCGATTTTCCGGCCGATCTGCTGCTGTGTTCGGCACCACGGAACGAGGCCCGCGCCGTAGTCAAGCTCGCACGCACGGCGGGCAACACCGTCCTGTGCGACGTGCGGGAAGGCAAGGACGCATGACGGTTCGCGACCTTCGCTGGCGCATCGGCGGCGCCATCTTGCTCGTCATGGGTTATTCCATCGTCCACGCCGCGACGGAAGCGGCTGGCAGCGCGGATGTGCTCGGCCTTCTTGGCCTGCTCGTCGCGGCGGGCGGACTGCTTCTCCTCATCGGCGGAAAACGTGTCGCGCTCGCGCTCAAAATCGAACGAAGCCGTCATCGCGAACTGCCGGGGGCGATCCGCGTCGCCCGGCAGTCCCGCCGGCGCCAGCCCTGATCCGACCTAACATCTATTCGGCCGAAGTGCTTCGCGGTGCGGTGCAGCGATTCCGGCGCTCACCCATGTACCGCGAAAGCAACCGATGTTGATGGCGGACTGGCAGCTGTTGACGCGAGAATGCGAAAGCGGACCATGCTGGTCGCAGCATGATCCGCTCATCGCTTCAGAACCCGAATGCGACGCCGACCCGGCCGCCGGTCGAACCTTTCACCGTCGAGCCGGCGAAGCCCCCGCTCACATAAACCCGCGGCGCGGCGCGCACGACAACGGCTCCCGAAAAGCCCTGCTCGCCGCGATACGTCGCCAAGTTGAACGATACCGACACGTCGCTGTCCGGCACCACCATCGTCCCGCCGAGCGCCATCGCCGCTGCGATGCCGCCATTTGCGTTGCGGAACCCGCGGTTGCTCGTCAGTTCGAGAAGGTCGACGCGTCCGCTCAACTCCGACAGGCCGGTGTCGAGCGCGCCGATCGCCGAACCGACATCGGAATAGTTTGCGCCCGAAACGGCATAGGTCGGCGGCGACAACGCCCCTGTCGCTTCGTCGAAGGTCGCCCCCCCGCCGAGCGCCGACGCGGTGCTGGCGCCAAGCGCCGTGGTCCGGGTGATGGCCGTGTCGGCGGTTGCCTGCGCAGACGCCGCTTCCGTGCGCGCTGTATTTGCCGTCCCCTGCGCAGCTGCGGCATCGGCCAGCGCCCGATCGGCGGCATCCTGAGCCAGCGCAGCGGCTCCGTTCGCGCCCGAAACCGCCGCATTGAGCTGCGCCACATTGACCGCATCGGTCCCCGCCGTGCCGGCAGCAACATTCGTGATCTGCCGCTCGGCGCCCACCGCGCCCACCGATACGCTGTTGTCGCGATCCGCGATCGATCCCATGCCTAGGGCAACGCTGTTCGCCGCAGTGGCCTGTGCGGCATAGCCGAGCGCGGTGCTGTTGTCGGCGCTCGCGACGCTCGTCGCACCGATCGCCGTGCTCGAGACGCCGGTTGCCGTACTTCCGGTGCCATTCGATGTCGCGCCAACGGCGGTTGCACGGCTGCCATTGCCTGTCGCGGTCGCGCTGTTCGCACTCGCTTCGGCATTATAGCCGAGCGAGGTCCCGAAATCGCCGGTGGCACGGCTGAAGCCGCCGAGCGAGGTCGCGTTGATCCCCGTCGCCGATGCGCGCGACCCGATCGCCGTGCTCTCCACGCCGGCAGAAACTGCGCCCGCGCCGACCGCAGTGCTGAACGATCCGCTGGCGCCGGCGCTCTGCCCAAGGGCGGTGCCGGCAAGCCCGAACGCCGCCGAATTGGCACCGAGCGCGGTCGCCGAGGCATTTTCGGCAAGGGCGTTGGAACCGACCGCCGTGGCGCGCAGATAATCGACTCCCGTCGTGCCCGCACGCGCGCCCGCGCCGATCGCAGTCGTTTGAGCGTTGGCATAGTCGCTGAAGCTGAAATTGCCGGCGGCATCGAAGCCGCCGTTGCCGCCGGCCCGGGCGTCGGTACCGAAGGCGCTGCTCGACACACCCCATGCCATCGCAGCCTGCCCGACCGCAGTCGAAGCGACTTCGTCGGCGCGGGCATTGTTGCCGAGGCCGGTCGCCCTCGCGTCGAGCGCCAGCGCATTCTGTCCGAACGCGGAGGTCCGTTCGCCCGAGGCGGCGCTATTCGCACCGACCGCGGTGCTCGCGGT
>JAFAED010000254.1 GCA_023424275.1 Pseudomonadota bacterium
TGCAGGGGTTCCTTAGGCATGAACAAACAAGACCTGATCGCCGCCGTCGCTGACTCGAGCGGCCTGACCAAGGGTGACGCGAGCAAAGCGGTTGAAGCCGTTTTCGACGCAATCACGGGTTCGCTGAAGAAGGGCGGCGAAGTCCGTCTCGTCGGCTTCGGCACCTTCGCGGTCAGCAAGCGCAAGGCATCGACCGGTCGCAACCCGCGCACCGGCGAAACGATGACCATCGCGGCGTCGAACCAGCCGAAGTTCAAGGCCGGCAAGGCCCTCAAGGACGCCGTCAACTAAGCTCGACGGCACCTTCTGGTGAAAACATCTCGGGCCGTGGCGCAAGCTGCGGCCTGATTTGTATGTGCCAGGCGAGTTGTGCGTGAAGATTGAGCAAATGCCCGTTGCAATCACCGTCGCAGCGGCTATGGACGTCCGACTTTCGGATGTGGGGTTCCCCGCATGCACCGATCGGGCGCGTAGCTCAGCGGTAGAGCACACCCTTCACACGGGTGGGGTCACAGGTTCAATCCCTGTCGCGCCCACCATGGTCCCCTGACCATGGTCGAAACCGGAACCGGAGCTGACCCGGCCATTCATCGCCTATTCAATGCCTTCGCGATAGAGAAGCGGCCATGATCCGTACATTGACCCTTTCCGTCATCTCCGCGCTGCTGCTTTCTGCTGGCATGCCCGCCGCTGCGCGCGGCGACCGCGACCAGGACAATCTGCGCAACGCCGCCGCACAGGGACAGGTGATTCCGCTGAACAAGCTGATTGCCGACGTCCGTTCGCGCGCGCCGTATAACGAGATGACCTATCTGGGCGGGCCGCAATTCGACGCGGGACGGATGATCTATGCCCTGAAATTCATGGACGGCAGCCAGGTGGTCGTCGTCTATGTCGATGCCCGCACCGGCCGGATCGTGGGACGCAAACCCTGACATCTTTGCTGCAACGACATTTTGCGATGATCGTTCGGACTTGATACACAGTCGATATATGCGGCCGACATGGAACGGTACGCAAAGGAAAGGCGCCTGAATGCGGATTTTGATTGTCGAAGACGAACCCACGCTCGGGCCGCAGCTCAAGGCGACGCTGGAGGGCGCGGGTTACGCCGTCGACCTCGCGACCGATGGCGAGGACGGCCATTTCCTCGGCTCGACCGAAAATTACGACGCCGCGATCCTCGACCTCGGCCTGCCCGAGATCGACGGGCTCACCGTGCTCGACCGCTGGCGCCGCGAAAAGCGCAACTTTCCCGTACTCGTGCTGACCGCGCGCGACAGCTGGTCGGACAAGGTTGCGGGTCTCGATGCCGGCGCCGACGACTATCTTGCCAAGCCGTTCCAGACCGAGGAACTGATCGCCCGCCTGCGCGCGTTGATCCGCCGTGCGGCGGGCAATGCGTCGAGCGAGCTGATCGCGGGCCCGGTGCGCCTCGACACGCGTTCGGGGCGCGTCACGCTCGACGGGGCTCCGGTGAAGCTCACCGCACAGGAATATAAGCTGCTGTCGTACCTGCTCCACCACAAGGGCAAGGTCGTATCGCGCACCGAGTTGATCGAACATATCTACGATCAGGATTTCGACCGCGATTCGAACACGATCGAAGTGTTCGTGACGCGCATCCGCAAAAAGCTCGGCGCCGACATCATCACGACGATCCGCGGGCTCGGTTACCAGCTCGACGATCCGCAATAAGCCGTGGCGGAGGCCGACGTCGCCCCGGCGGTCGTAGAGGACCCGGATGCGGCGGCGAAACCGGCGGCGCTGAGCAGCCGCATCACGGGCTCGCTGGCGCGGCGTATGATCGCCATTGCCGCGCTGTGGATTTCGGTGCTGCTGATCGGCGGCGGCTTCGCGCTCGACCGGGTGCTGACCGGCGCGATCACGCGCAACTTCGATTCCAGCCTCGAATATGTGCTGATCGCGATGATCCGCTCGTCGGAAATCGGCCCCGACGGGGAGGTCCGGCTGGTCGAGCCGCTGGGCGACCAGCGCTTCCTCGAACCCTATAGCGGCCTCTATTGGCAGATCAGCGGCGGCGATCAGGAACCCTATCGCTCGCGCTCGCTCTGGGAACGCACGCTAAAGGCGCCGACGCCGCACGTCGACAACCAGATCCACACCTATGACAGCAACCAGTTTCCCGACGAGGAACTGCGGGTGCTCGAACGCAATGTGATCCTGCCGGGCAGCAAGACCAATTGGCGCTACCAGATCGCGCAGTCGCGCGAAGCTCTCGATACCCAGAACCGCGCGGTGCGTGCGACCTTGATCCCCAGCCTCGGCTTGCTCGGACTCGGACTCATCATCCTTGCCGCCTTGCAGACCTTCTATGGCCTGTGGCCGCTCCGCCATATCCGCCGCGCCATCGCGGCGATGCGCGGCGGGCAGAACCGGCGGGTCGATGCACCATTACCGCTCGAGGTGCAGCCGATGGTCGACGAACTGAACGCGCTGCTCGCGCATAACGAGAAGCAGGCCGAGGAAGCGCGGCTCCACGCCGGCAATCTCGCGCATGCGCTCAAAACCCCGCTGACCGTGCTGGTCAACAGCGCGACCAGTTCGGATTCGGAGCTGGCCGAAACCGTGCGGCGCGAGGCGGCGACGATGCAGCGGCAGGTCGACCATCACCTCGCGCGCGCGCGCGCCGTCGGGCGCCGCGGCGCGGCGCAGGCCCGCGCGGTCGTTTGGGACAGCGTCCACAGCGTGTCGCGCGCGGTCGCCGCGCTCTATCCGAATGCGCGCCTCGATGCCGAGGGCGACAAGGCGCTGATCGTGCGTGTCGAGCGGCAGGATCTCGACGAACTCGTCGGCAACCTGCTCGAAAATGCGGCCAAATATGGCGGCGGCAGCGTCTTCGTCACGGTGCAGCGCGACGGCAATATGGCCGAGATCATCGTCGAGGACGACGGTCCCGGCATTTCGCCCGATGACCGCGTCCGCGTGATCGACCGCGGCGTGCGGCTCGACAGCGGCAAGCCCGGGACCGGCCTCGGCCTCGCGATCGTGCGCGACGTCGCCGAAATCTATGGCGGCAGCGTCACGCTCGAGGAGAGCGAGGATCTGGGCGGCGTGCTGGTGCGGCTGAGGCTGCCGGCGGGGTAGGTCGCGCGCCGGCCTAGGCGTGCAAGGTCAACAGCGTCGCCGCAACGAAAGCGAAAATCAAAAGGGCGGCGAGGATCGTCGCGACGAATGTCTTGCCATATTCCCCGCGTCGCGGCGCGGCGCCGGCGAACAGTTCGCCCAAAAAGCCGATAAGGTCTCCCATGGGCGCAACGCTGCGCCAATTTCCCGAAGATCCGATTAATTCCGATGGCTGCCGGACTAGGCCGCCGTAACCTCCAGCCCACGTTGCACGCCGGGCCGGGCGAGGCCGGCGTCCAGCCAGCGCTGGACATGCGCGAACCGGTCGAAGCCGACGATCTCGCGCGCATCGTAAAAACCGATCAGGTTGCGCACCCAGCCGAGCAGCGAGATGTCGGCGATGCTGTAATCGGCGCCCATCACCCATTCGCGGCTCGCCAGCCGCGCGTCGAGCACACCCAGCAGGCGTGCCGATTCTGCCGCGTAACGGTCGCGCGGGCGCTTGTCCTCATATTCGCGGCCGGCGAATTTGTGAAAGAAACCGAGCTGGCCGAACATCGGGCCGACGCCGCCCATCTGCCACATCACCCACTGGATCGTCTCGTACCGCTCCGCCGGATCGGCCGACAGGAACTGGCCGCTCTTGTCGGCGAGATAGATCAGGATCGCGCCCGATTCGAACAATGCCAGCGGCTTGCCACCCGGCCCCTGCGGATCGTAGATCGCCGGAATCTTGCCATTGGGGTTGAGCGCGAGGAACGCCGGATCGTGGCTTTCGTTCGCCATGATGTCGATCCGGTGCGGCTCATAGGCGAGCCCCGTTTCCTCCAGCATGATGCCCGCCTTGACCCCGTTCGGTGTCGGTGCGGAGAAAAGCTGGATCCGCTCGGGGTGCTTGGCCGGCCAGCGCGCGAAAATCGGATGGTCCGGGGTCATGCGTCCTGCTCCCGCTTGGCTTGCTGGTGGTGGCGTATCACTTCGTCGATGATGAAGCGCAGGAATTTCTCGGTGAAATCGGGATCGAGATCGGCGTCGCGCGCAAGCTCACGTAGTCGTCCGATCTGGCGCTCCTCACGGCCGGGATCGGCGGGGGGCAGGCCTTCGCGCGCCTTGAGTTCGCCGACTGCCTTGGTCACCTTGAACCGTTCGGCGAGCATATAGACGAGCGCTGCGTCGATATTGTCGATGCTTTGACGGTAACGGCTCAGTTGATCGTCCATAAGTGGCTCCTCTCATTCGCGGCACGCTTGGCACTGGCGAGGGGCCGCTGGCAAGCCGAAAGTCGTTGCAAAATCGTGACCGTGGCGCCAAGGCTCGCCGCGTTATGACTGCGGAAATCCATCAGCTCCACGGCGACCGGCCGCCCTCGCTAGATC
>JAFAED010000280.1 GCA_023424275.1 Pseudomonadota bacterium
ATACTGGGTGTAGGCGAGCTGGTTTTCCGGAAGCGACGATTGACCGAGCAATTCATTCGAATGCGCGCGCAGGGCCTCGATGCAGATGGCGCGATACATCGATGAGGGCGACGGGCCGCTCGGCACCAGCGACAGCATCGCCTTCTCGATGAAGAGGCTGGCGTTCTGCACCGGCCGAAAGGCGCGAAAGCGGTGATTTTCGAGGTAGATCGACACGATATAATGGTTGATATAGTCGAACTGCAGCGCCGAAAGCCGTTCGATGACCTCCGCCGCAGTAGGATGGGCATCGCTTTCGGGGATCGATCCCAGGAATCCCGTGACGAGCGCCGCCACATCGTCGGGTGAATGCATCGATGCGGCCTTGAGCTCGAACTCGCTCGCATAGTCGAGATGCTCGAGATAGCGGCTGTTCTCGCGCACGCTGCGCCCGATCTCGTCGCGGCGGTTATAGCCGCCCTCCGCAAAGACCGCGACATCGCGGCCGCCCGCCGCCGCCCTGATGCTCTTCTGCAGATCATTCTCGCGGCTGTCGCCGATGCACCCGTCGAACAGGAAGATGACACGGGTCTTATTCGGATGGCGCGTGAGGTAGGCTGCGACGTCGCGGCGCAGCGACAGCATCACCGCCTGGAGGTGGACGGACCTCGTCTCGGCGAGAATCTTCTCGAGGTCAAAATAGAAAGCCACCCGATCGTCGGCACCGTCGTTGATGTTGCGGAAGGAGAAATAGAGCAGCGCGCTCTTGCCGCAGCCGCCGCGTGCGCGCACGATATGATTCTCGCCGGCCTTGGCTCGGGCGAGCGTCGCGATGAAATCCCGAAGGGTCGCCTTTTCCTTCTCGCCGCGCCGATCGACCCGGATGAGATTGGGAAAGCGAGCCTCATTGCGGTCGCCGAGCACGAAGTCGGCAAATTTCTGACCGACATATTGCGGTTCGTAATTGGACTTGGCGAGTTCGTCGGGGAAATCGTCTTCGCGGGTTCTGTCCGCGGCTACGCCCTGGTCGTGCGGGCGGCGCAGCGGCAGGTTTGAGATCGCCGCTTCGAGAACGGTCGCGATACTGTCGAGCGCCCAGCGGCGAAATACCCCGTCACCGACCTTGTCGAGGCGCTCCTTGTCGGCCGTACCGGGATCGCTGATACCGCGGATCGCGAGAAAGACCGGCGGTGGGTTGCCGAGCGTACGCAGCGCGTCGGCGAGCTGCCCGCTCTCCATGTCGATCGCGAGCGCATCGGGTGCCTTCGTGCGAAGCACTTTCTCGCGAAAAGCCTTGCTCTTCGCGACGATCGGGCCGGTAAGCGCGAGGCCGGACAGGATGCGCGGGCGTACCGCGACGGGCACCGCGGTACACAATCGCTCGACCTCCTCGAATTCGCGCACGGACAGGTTTTCCGATGCGGCGCAATACTCGGCCATCGTTTGCAGCTTGAGCGTGCCATGGCTATGGAGCCGCTTGACGAGCGTCACCGGCGCGAGATCGCCGTGGAGCGGACGGCCGCCCGTCTGCAGCACATATTCGCTGTCCGGATCGTCCGTTCTGTTCTCGGCGCCGCCGGTCGCCTTACGGTTGTCCTCGAGCTCGACAGCCTTCGAGCGGTGCATATAGTTGATCCACTCGGTCGGAAGCACGATGTCGCCGACTAGTGCATCGCCCTTGACCGCTCCGGATATGCCGGCGTTGATCACATACTCGGGTTCGAGCAGGCTGGCCGCTAGGACGCCGAGCTCGCGAATGCGTTCGCCCGGCTCGCTGCACACGATGATCGCGACTTGCCGCAGCACCCCATCTTCGCCGCGCAGGCTTGTCCGATTTACGGCGTAATTTCCGACCTGCTCGTTCGTGGGCGAGCGATCGGGTAGGCGGGCGAGCAGCGCATCGCTTTCTTCATCGAGCGCTACAAGCACCAATATGTCGCAACCGTCCCTGACTCTGCCCATCGCGTGCCCCTCCGCACTTTCCCCGCAGTCCGATAACGATTTGGGGGCAGGGAGCACACATGTCCAGAGCGTGGCGTCGCGAAACTCGCACCAGTTGGGCGAAGATTTGAATAATGTCGATCTATCCAGTTGGTTCTTAGGGTGTAGCGAGGCATAATAGTTCCAGTGCTTGGAGCGGATCCCGGCCAATGCTTGGCTCCGTTCACAGCTACTTCGCGGGATGAGGGGGAAATGATGGCAGAGAGGGAGGCGCCTGCGGCAGGGCCATCCGGGGCAGGGTCGCCGGCTACAGGCGGAAGCGATCCGACACGTGCGGCATGGCAGAGCGCCCACGATCATGCCTGGCGTTTCTTCGAGCTTCACGCCAATCAGCGGATGACTGTCTTCAATTTCTTCCTCGTCCTCGTCGGGCTGCTTGTCGCCGGCATCGCCGCGACCTTGCAGGGGAGCGCGCGCTTCTCGGCACTCGGGATTGCGCTCGGCGCGCTGCTCGTCCCGCTCTCTTTCCTCTTCTGGAAGCTCGACCAGCGCGTCTCCTTTCTCATCAAGCATGCCGAGCGGATCCAGGCGCGCACCGAGGCCGAGCTCATGCCCGAGCCGGTGCGCATCCTGACCTCGGAGCCAGCGCAATTCGCGGCCGAGCAGGAAGGCAAGCTTTGGACGCGGCCGATCACCTTCGGCGCGTCCTTCCGAACGGTCTTCATCCTCACCGCGGCGATCGGCCTCGTGTCGGCGTCGATCTGCTGGGCGCGTTACGCCGGGCATATCAGCTGGGAAACGCCTGCCGCCGTCAAGAAATGACGGCCATGGTGGCCTCCGCACGAGGCCGACCGCTATCTCGCCGGGCAGATCGCGGCGTCTTGTCGCGCCGTCACGAGGAGCCGGGCGACGCGGGTGCGGCCCGGGTCACCAAGGTCGCGGCGATCGAAGGGCTGCCGCGCTTCGCGGTCTCGATCCTGTTCGGGAGAACCGACTAGCGCCATCCTCGGGTGTCGGCCGTCTTTGCGAGGTCAGCGCTTGACGATCAGCCGGTCTGCGGAAATGTCGAGGATCTGGAGCCGCGACACCGCCTTTCCGTCGGGCGCAAGCTCGAGCACGGAGCCGGGAAGAAGTTGCCAATGGCCGGCCGCGGGCTGCTTGCGATCGTCGGGACCGGGCATGCTGCCTGCCAGCGTTCCATCGGGCTCGAGCGCGATCGCGCGGCGGCCGCGCGACGGGGGAAGCTGCCAACTCCCGGGCCGGAAAACCAGCGTGCCGGGATCGTCCTCTTCGTGCGAATGCACCCAGCGCCGCGGCAACAGGGAAGGATCGACCTCGGTCATCAGGTCCGCAATGCGGCATCCTTTATCAAGCTCTTGCGCGGGCCAGAAAGGGTGGCGCGCATACGGGCCACCTGGCCCGTGGTGAACATGAACATAGCCTCGTCGTTCACATAGTCCATGTAATTCATGAACATGTCGCCGTGCGGGCCGTTGTTGCACGAAATCGACGGAAAGGTCGGCGTGTCGTAGTTGGGAAGCTGCTGGCGCGGGGTGTCGGAGACATGGTCGGTGCCGCTGCAATCCTCGGTATCGCCCCAGATATGCCGGAGGTTGAGATAATGGCCGACCTCGTGCGTCAGGGTGCGGCCACGGTCGAAGGGGGCTGCCGCCGTGCCGGTGGTGCCGAAGGCGCTGTTTCGCACCACCACACCGTCGGTCA
>JAFAED010000297.1 GCA_023424275.1 Pseudomonadota bacterium
CCGCACTTCGGCGACCCCGACACTGGCGGTCACCAGCCTGTCGCCGACCGCTTCGCTGTGATCGCAGGCCGCGATCCCGCGCCGCACGCTTTCGGCAAAGCGGCCAAGGATGATCCCCTCCATCCCGATCGTCAGCAGGCCGAACTCCTCACCGCCAAGCCGGGCAACCGTGCACATCGGCCCCTCCCAGCGCGCGATCCGCTGCGCAATGCCGCACAGCACGACGTCGCCCGCATCATGACCATAGATGTCGTTGATCGATTTAAACCGATCGATATCGACCAGCAGCAGTGCGGCCGGCAGATTGTCGGCACGCGCGCGTTCGAGAAGCGGGGTCACGCTTTCGACAAAGCCCCGCCGATTAGGCAAGCCGGTCAGCGGGTCGCGCCGCGCGAGTTGCTGCGCCTGCGCTTCAGCGGTCCGCGCATGGTCGCGCTCGATCCGCAGATGCCCAAGCCGGCGCGTCGCCGCGGCGGCGAGCCACAACGCCTGCCAGGTCGCAGCAGCGAACACCAGAAGCTTCGATCCGCCGCCCCAGAAACTGTCTTCGACATCGACGATATGGATGAAGGCCAGCATCGCCATCGGCAGCCCCCACGCGGCAAGGAAATCGCGCGCCTCGACCGAGCCGCGTCGCCAGGCCCAGCCGAGGCAGACGGTAACGATCAACAGGTCCGCGATGACGACAAAGCCGAGGATATCGGCCAGCACGCCGAGGCTGCCGCCGCGGATCAGCGCGAGGGGGATCCCCGCGAGTCCGACCCCGATGCCAAAGACAAGCGCCGCCGTCCTGAGCCATGTCGGCACCGTATCGCGATCGATCGCCGTGACGGCGCTGACCGTTGCAAGCGCGATCGCGAGGCAGGCCAGGAAGGTGCAGATCTGCGCCGACAGCGTTCCCGCCATTCCGGGCAACAGCGCGAGGTGCACTTGCGACCATAGCCCACCCCACAACAGCATCGTTCCCGACCAGGCCGACTGCCAGGCAAGATATTGACGGCGAACGGCGAAAGCGAGCGAAAGGCTGTAGATACAGCTGATCAGCAACAGGGTGAGCGCGGCACCGACCGCAGCCGCCATGCCCGCCGACTGCATCCCCGCCTCTCCCTTGGAGAGAATTCGCGCCCGCACGAATTGATGGCTCGACAGGCCGTCGAAACGCATCGTGACCATGGTCAGCGGCACGCCGCGGTCGGGTGCCTCGAACAAGATTTGACCGCCCGCACGCCAATGCGATCCATAATCGCCGGCGCGCGCCTGTTGCCAGCGCGTCGCACCGTCGGCGTAGGAAAAGGCGACAGCGAGCCGGTCGAACCGGGAATGATGGACCATGAGCGCGATATCGTCGCGGCGAGCCCCCTGCCCGTCGAGCGGCGCCCGAAGCCAGAGGCTTCCCTGCTGGTAGCCCGTCGGCGGTCCGCCGCACGAAAAGTCGAGCCGTGACAGGCTGTCGTCGGGCGCGACCGCGCTGCTCGCAGCGTGGCAAAGGTCGCGATCGACGTCGAGCGTCGTCGCGGCCGCGGGCGCGCCCCAGGCCGCGAGCGCAAGCACGCACAGCCCGAGACCAAGCCGGGTCCACAGCTTTACCACAAGATCGTACGCCCCCGTCATCCGCCCATTATCGCATCGATATGTTCGAAAATCTTTACTATCATCGAGCCGCCCGGTCCGCTTCAGTTTCGGCCGGGTCGGCCAACCCGCATTCTGACCTCGACGCGGTCGCCCAGACCGACGCCCGCCGCCCTTTGCACCGCCACCTTGATCGGCAGCAGATAGCCGCCATCGCGGGGGAAAAGCGAGGTCGCGAATTCGCTTGTGCCGATGGTCGCAACGACCGGCACGACGCCCCAACCATAGCTTTCGGTCATCGCTGCATAGCGGATCGCGCCGACCTGCCCGTCGGGGACCGGCGCGAACAGAAAGGGCGCGGGTCCGCGCCATTCGACGATAATCGATTCAAAGACGATCTCGTCCATCAGTTCCTCGGTGCCTGCCGGCGATAGCTGAGCGCCTCGGCGATATGGATGCGACCGACGTCGGCGGCCCCGGCCAGATCGGCGACGGTTCGAGCGACCCGCAAGATACGCGTGTAGCCACGCGCCGACAGCCGCATCGCTTCGGCGGCCTGCGCGAGCAGCCTACGCCCGGCCTCATCCGGGGTCGCGACCGCTTCCAGCAACGCGCCGTCGATCTCGGCATTGGTCCGCGCCTTGTGCCCGGCATAGCGCGCGGTCTGCACATCGCGCGCCGCCGCGACGCGCAACGCGACCTCGGCGCTGCCCTCGGCGGGCGGCGGCAGGACGAGGTCGGCGGCGCTGACCGCCTGGACCTCGACATGCAGGTCGATGCGGTCGAGCAAGGGTCCAGACAGCTTCGCCTGATAATCGGCGGCGCAGCGCGGCGCGCGGCTGCACGCGAGCGCCGGATCGCCCAGATGGCCGCAGCGGCACGGGTTCATCGCCGCGACGAGCTGGACGCGCGCCGGGAAGGTGACATGCGCGTTGGCGCGCGCGACGCTGACCTCGCCCGTTTCGAGCGGCTGGCGGAGAGAATCGAGCACGCCGCGCTGGAATTCGGGCAATTCGTCGAGGAACAGCACGCCAAGATGCGCGAGGCTGACCTCGCCCGGCCGCACGCGCAGCCCGCCGCCGACGAGCGCGGGCATCGACGCCGAGTGATGCGGGCTGCGGAACGGCCGCGCGCGCACGAGCCGCCCGCCTTCGAGTCCGCCCGCGACCGACGCGATCATCGACACTTCCAGCGCTTCCGAAGGGGTGAGGTCGGGCAGGATACCCGGAAGGCACGCCGCCATCAGCGACTTTCCCGAACCGGGCGGCCCCGCCATCAGCAGATTATGCCCGCCCGCAGCAGCGATTTCGAGCGCCCGCTTGGCGGTCTCCTGCCCCTTTACCTGCGCCAGATCGGCGGTGCGGGGCGGGATGTCGACCTCGCCCGGCACCGGGGGCACGAGTAGTGCCCGGCCCTTGAAATGATTGAGGAGCGCGAGGAGGTCGGGTACCGCGAGCACCTCGACATTCCCTGCCCACGCGGCCTCGGGACCCTGCGCGACCGGACAGATGAGGCCGCGTTCCTGGCTGCCGGCGTGGATCGCCGCGAGCAACACGCCGGGCGACGGCGCGACGCGGCCGTCGAGGCCGAGTTCGCCGACCACGACATAGGTTCCGAGCGTTTCCGGGTCGACCACCCCCATGGCGCCGAGCAGCGCGAGCGCGATCGGCAGATCATAGTGCGAGCCCTCCTTGGGCAAGTCGGCGGGCGAGAGGTTGACGGTAATCCGTTTCGGCGGGAGCGCGAGGCCGATCGCGGACAGCGCCGCGCGGACCCGTTCGCGGCTTTCGCCCACCGCCTTGTCGGGCAGGCCGACGACCGCGAAAGCCGGAACGCCTGAAGCGATCTGGCACTGCACCTCCACCCCGCGGGCATCGAGCCCGAGATAGGCGACGGTAGAGACGATCGCGACCATATTCCCCCGACGGCACCTGATGTGCCCTTTTTGTTCCCCGCGCCTTCATACGCCAAGCACCGGGAAGGTCGAGTCTTTTCGGATGGTGCCGAAGGTGCCGCGCAGCGTCGGGTTTGAGCCGGATTTGACAACATACCAACTGGTCGGTATGTTGATTCGCATGAACCAGATACCCGCCCCTTCCGACAATGCCAATTCGGCCCGTGCGCCGCGCGGCAGTGCGCGCGCCAGGCTGATCGCGGCGGCGCATGCCACGGTGCGCAAGCAAGGCTATTCGGCGACGACGGTCGACCAGATTTGTGCGGCAGCAGGCGTGACCAAGGGCGCCTTCTTCCACCATTTCGCATCGAAGGAAGAGCTGGCGATCGCCGCGGCCGAAGGCTGGACCGAGCGCGCGCGGCCGATGTTCGAGCTGGCGCCGCATGTGAAGCTGGACGATCCGCTGGGTCGCCTGCTCGGCCATATCGATTTCCGCCTGTCGATGCTCGACGGCCCGACCGAGGATTACACCTGCTTCGTTGGCACGATGGTGCAGGAAGCCTATGCGACGAACGACCGCATCCGCGCGGCGTGCGAGGCGAGCATCAACGCCTATTGCGAAGCGCTGGCGCCCGACATCCAGGCCGCAATGGACGTTTACGGCGTGCCCGACGACATCACTGCGCTCGGCCTCGCCCAGCATGTCCAGTCGGTGCTGCAGGGTGCCTTCGTCCTGGCGAAAACGACCAACGACCCGGCGATTGCCCGCGGCACCGTCACCCATCTGAAGCGTTATGTGCGGATGCTGTTCGGCAGCGGAGGCGCGGCATGATGCGACAGGTAATTGCGGCCGCGCGCCGCGCACGCTGACCTTTCAGTCCCCACCCACGAATACCCCCCAAGGAGAGAGTAGATGCCCCAGATGATTTTCGTGAACCTGCCGGTCACCGACCTCGAGAAGTCGAAAGCTTTTTACGAAGCGGTCGGCGCGGCGAACAACCCAGCCTTCACCGACGACACCGCCGCGTGCATGGTCGTCACCGAAGGGTCGATCCACGTCATGCTGCTGACGCATGAGAAATGGGCGACCTTCACGTCGAAGGCGATCCCCGACGCGCACACGACGGCGCAAGTGCTGCTCTGCGTGTCGGCCGACAGCCGCGATGCTGTCGACGGACAGGTCGACAAGGCGGTCAAGGCGGGCGGCAAGGCCGACCCGACCCCGACGCAGGATTTCGGC